>JAHCIE010000634.1 GCA_026129385.1 Anaerolineae bacterium | reverse complement strand
GGGTCGCCCCACCGAGGGCGCGATTCTCACCAGCCGCCTGGTCGACCGCCCGCTACGCCCCCTGTTCCCCAAGGGCTACCGCAACGACGTCCAGATCATCATCACGTCCCTGTCGGCCGACCGCGAGAACCCCCTGGACATCCCGGCCATCATCGGCGCCAGCACAGCGCTGATGATCTCCGACATCCCCTTCCTCGGCCCCGTCGCCGGCATCCGCGTCGGCCGCATCGGCGACGAGTGGGTCTTTAACCCCACCACCGAGCAGCAGGAGCAGAGTAGTCTGGACCTGCGCCTGGCGGGCACGGAAGACGCCATCCTGATGATCGAGGCCAACGCGGGCGAGATGGACGAGGCCATGATGCTGGCGGCCATCAAGGCGGGCCACCAGGCGATGCAGCCGGTGATTCAGATTCAGAAGCGCATGGTCGCCGACCTCGGTAAGCCGAAGCGGGAGTACAGGGTTTTCGAGGTTAGCGCCGCGACGCGGCAGCGTGTCGCTGAGCGCCTCGATACCCGTCTGGCCCAGGTCTTCGCCGACACGGAGACGAAGGAAGAGCGCAACGAGGCCATCGATCTCATCCGCGATGAGCTGGTGGTCGACCTGGACGACTCGGGCGAGCGCAAGGAGACCCTGGCCGTCTTCGACGAGGCTCTCAAGCGCCAGGTTCGCGAGCGTATCCTGGCCGGTGTCCGCCCCGACGGGCGTGGCCCCAAGGACGTGCGCCCCATCTGGTCTGAGGTGGGTCTCAGTCCCCGCGCCCACGGCTCCGGCCTGTTCACGCGCGGCGAGACCCAGGTCCTGTCGCTGGTGACGCTGGGCACGCCGCGCGAGGAGCAGACCCTCGACGGCCTCGGCGCGGATGAGACCAAGCGCTACATGCACCACTACAACTTCCCGCCCTTCAGCACGGGCGAGACGTGGCCCATGCGCGGCCCCAAGCGCCGCGAGATCGGCCACGGCGCGCTGGCCGAGGGTGCGCTGCGCGCGGTCATCCCGCCGGAGGCCGACTTCCCGTACACCATCCGCGTCGTGTCCGAGGTATTGTCCTCCAACGGCTCGACCTCGATGGCGAGCGTGTGCGGCAGCACCCTGGGCCTGCTCGATGCGGGCGTGCCCATCAAGGCGATGGTGGCGGGGGTGGCGATGGGCCTGGTGATGGACCCCGAGACGGGTCGCTACCAGATTCTCACCGACATCATGGGCATGGAGGACCACCTCGGCGACATGGACTTCAAGGTCGCCGGGTCGGACAAGGGCATCACGGCTCTCCAGCTCGACATCAAGATCAAGGGCCTGACCTACGAGATTTTGGAGCAGGGCCTGGCCCAGGCGCTGGAAGGCCGCCTGCACATCCTGGGCAAGATGCGCGAGACCATCAGCGAGCCGCGCGAGGACCTGTCGCCCTTCGCGCCGCGCATCACGACGCTGCACATTAACCCTGAGAAGATCGGCGCGCTCATCGGCCCGTCGGGCAAGAACATCCGCAGCATCATCGAGGAGACCGGCGCGCAGATCGACGTTGAAGATGACGGCACGGTCTTCGTCGCCTCGGCCGACGGCGAGTCGGCGCGCAAGGCCATCGAGCGCATCCGCGCCCAGGTGGAAGACCCGGAGATCGGCAAGATTTACACCGGCAAGGTCGTCCGCATCACCGACTTCGGCGCGTTCGTCGAGATCCTGCCCAAGAAGGACGGCATGGTCCATATCTCGCAGCTGGCCCCGACCCGCGTCAACAAGGTCGAGGACGTGGTCAAGCTTGGCGACGAGATTATGGTCATGGTCATTGACGTGGACCCACAGGGCAAGGTGCGCCTGTCGCGCACGGCGGTGCTGGAAGGTCTGACGAGCGAGGAGGCCCGCGAGCGCGACCAGCGCAACCGCCGGCCGTCGGGTGGCGGTGGCGACCGTGGCCCGCGCGGCGACCGGGGCGGTGGGGACCGAGGCGGCGAGCGCCGTGGCTTTGGCGGCGGCGAGCGCCGTGGCTTTAGCGGCGAGCGT
>JAHCIE010000633.1 GCA_026129385.1 Anaerolineae bacterium | reverse complement strand
GGCGAGATGATGGCGACCCTGCGCCAGGTCTTCGGCGAGTACATGGAACCCACTATCGTCTGACCACCGACCACCGACCACCGCGAGAGGTCACAGTCCAGCGGCGCTATCCTGTCGTGAGGGAAACGCGAAGACGCGAAGCGGAGAAGGTACAAGGCTTTCTTTGCGCCTTTGCTTTTGACGAGGACAGGAAGAGGCTTGCCGTCGGTGGTCGGTGGTCGCTCCTAAAGGACCCCCGCATGTCTATCACGTCCCGCGACCCCATCGATTACGCCCGCGAGCGCGAAGCCGCCGCCGTTGAGCAACTCAAGGCGTGGCTCGCCATTCCCAGCATCAGCCGCGACACGGAGGGGCACGCCGCCGACATGCAGCGCGCCGCCGACTGGCTCGTCGACGCCCTGCGCGCCGCCGGGCTGGAGAACGTTGCCGCTCTGCCCACCCAGGGCTTCCCCGTCGTCTACGGTGACTGGCTCCATGCGCCCGGCGCGCCGACGGTCCTCATCTATGGTCACTACGACGTACAGCCCGTCAAGCCCGACGAATGGGTCTCGCCGCCCTTCGAGCCTGTGGTGCGCGACGGTAAGCTATACGGGCGCGGCTCCGCCGACGACAAGGGCCAGACCTTCATCCACGTCAAGGCCGTCGAGGCTCTGCTGAAGACCAGGGGCCATCTGCCCATCAACGTCAAGTTCATGATCGAGGGTGAGGAGGAGGTCGGCAGCCGCAGCCTGCCCGCCTTCCTGACCGCCGAGGCTGAGCGGCTGGCCGCCGACACTGTGGTCATCTCGGATACCTCATGGGTGGCGCCGGGCGTCCCGACCATCAATGTCGGCCTGCGCGGCGGTGTCACGCTCGAGGTGACACTGGGTGGCCCGGCCGCCGACCTGCACTCCGGCCTGTATGGCGGTTCGGTTCACAACCCCATCCTCGCCGCTGCCCAGATCATCAGCCGCCTGCACGACGAGGAGGGGCGGGTCGCCGTGCCCGGCTTCTACGACCGGGTGCGGGAGTTGACCGAGGAGGAGCGCCTGCACGCGGCCCGCATCCCCGTGACCGACGCGCACATTCTGGCCGAGACAGGCGCGCCACGCCTGTGGGGCGAGGCGGGCTACACAGCCCTGGAGCGCATGGGGATGCGACCGACCCTCGACGTGCTCAAGTTCGTGGCGGGCGGCGACGCGGCCGCCATCCCGTCGTCGGCGACTTTCCGCGTCGCCACACGCCTGGTCCCCGACCAGGACCCGACAGACATCTTCGAGAGCGTACGCGACTATATCCTGGCCGTCGCGCCCGACACGGTGCGCGTGAGCGTCAAGCGCGCCAATGTTGGTGGGCCGGGCGTGGTGATCCCGCCCGACGCGCCGGGGCTGGACGCGGCGCGGCAGGCGCTGCAAGAGACCTTTGGCGTCGTACCGGTCTTCGCCCGCAGCGGTGGTGGTATTCCCGTCGTGCTCATGTTCCGTCAGCAGTTGGGGTTGCCGAGCCTGCTGATGGGCTTCGGCCTGCCCGACGACGGCCTGCATGGGCCGAATGAGAAGCTCGATCTGCGCCAGTTCGGTGGCGGCATCGAGACGTCGATTCGCTTCATGCAGGCGTTTGGGGTAACGAGTCGCTAGGCAGGGGCGCGGAGCAGGCCCATCTCGCGGGCGCGGGTGACGGCCTCGCGACGACCTGCGACGCAGAGCTTGGCGTAGATACTGACGGTGTGATTGCGCACCGTCTGAGGCGCAAGTTTCAGGCGGTACGCAATTTCTTTGTTGCTCAGCCCCTGCTCGATGCCGTCCAGGATATCGAACTCACGGGGCGTGAGCGGCTCGATCATCGGCGTCCCCGCCTCAGGATGGGGCAGTCGCGGTGGCGGATAGGCCGAGTCGGCCGAGCCGAGGGCGAGGAGCAGCGCGCCGGCGGCCTCCGCGTAGCGAGCCTCGTGCGCCACGACGCCCAGCATCTCCCCCACAATGGAGCCGTGCTCGGTGTAGACACGGCGGTAGCCGCGTAGGTAGCCCAGGTCGACGG
>JAHCIE010000632.1 GCA_026129385.1 Anaerolineae bacterium | reverse complement strand
GCACACTGACGCCCAGGCTTTCCACATCGGATGCGGCGTACAGCCGCGTATCCAGGTAGTTGAGCAGAAAGGCGAGGCCCACGCCGGCCAGCAGGCCCAGTAGCAGCCGCAGCGGCAGGTCCAGGCGGTCGCGCAGGCCCGCGCTGACCTTGCCGATGCTCGGACCGTCGATGACGCTGATCTCTGGTTGGCCGTTGAGGCGCACGAAGTACCTGGGTGTGTCCTCGCGCAGGGCCGCGATGGCCGCCTGTCCAATGGCTGTCAACTCGCGCTGGGCGGCCTCGTCGGAGGTCGCGCCGCGTGTGAGACTCAGGGTCACGGTGCGGTGCTGTGTCTGCGACGACGAGGTGCTGGCGAACTGACCCACGTCGGCGGCCAGGTCGGCGGGCAGCCGCTCGCGCACCAGGCGGGCAAATTCGCCGCCGCGCACGAAGACGCTCAGGTCGTCCACCAGATATTCGGCGGCCTGGGGGGCTGTCCAGCGCGGGTCGACGGTCAGCGTCTGCTCGGCGGGCAGGCCAGGTACGTCGACCAGCAGGCCGAGGCTGAGGGTGTAGACGGGCGGCGCGGGCCGCCGCAGCAGCCCCAGCGCCAGTATTACGAGTACCGGCAGCAGTACCGCCCACCAGCGGCGGCGCAGAATAGCCCAATAGGTCCGCAACTCCATAGCAACAATCCTATTCCAAAGCGTTGATGAAATCCGCCAGGCGCTGGCGGAACACGCTGACGTCGAAGCGCGCCGCATTGGCGCGACACGCTGCCGGGTCCAGGGCATCCACGTTCGTTGCTTCGACCGCGTGGGCCAGGGCGTCGGCGGTCTGCGGGTAGAACCACGCACCGGTCAGGCCGGGGATCACGGTGTCCAGCGCGCCGCCGGCTGCGTAGGCGATGACGGGGCGGCCGCTGGCCTGGGCCTCGACGGGTGTCAGGCCAAAGTCCTCGAGGCCGGGGAAGATGAAGGCCTTCGCCTGGGCCATGGCGGCTCGTGTCTCGCGGTCGGACAGGCGGCCGCAGAATTCAATCGTGGGCCCGGCCAGGCTTTCCAGCCGGGCGCGGTCACGGCCGTCGCCAATGATGACCAGCCGCCGCCGCAGGCGATTGAAGGCCTCGATGGCGATGTCAACCCGCTTGTACGGGATGAGTCGCGAGACGACCAGGTAGTAGTCGTCGCGGGTGGCGCTCGGCGCGAACTGCGACAGGTCCACCGGTGGGTAGAGGACGGCGGCGTCACGGCGGTAGATGCGCCGGATACGGTCACGCACCGCGCTAGAGATACCGATGAAGTGGTCCACGCGCTGCGCGGCGTCGAAGTCCCACGCTTGTAGGGGGCTGAGCAGCGGCGGGACGAGTGTACGCGCCAGGCGGCCGCGGCCCTCGTGGGCGACGTAGCTGTCGAAGTCCCAGACGAAGCGCGTCGGTGTCAGGCAGTAGCAGACGTGGCGCGCGCCGGGCGGCTTGCGGACCCCGTGGCAGAACGCGCTCTTGTTGCTGAGGATCAGGTCGTAGCCCGTCAGGTCCAGGGACGCGAAGGCCGCCGGGTAGAAGGGCAGAAATGGCTGGTGGTGTTGTTTTACCATCGGCCAGCCGTCCAGGAACGAGGTTCGGATGTCCCAGGCGCGGTAGCCCGCCGGTAGCGCGTCGGGCCAATACATGGCGGTAAAGACCGGGGCGTCGGGGAACAGAGCCTTCAGCACCTCGAGGACGCGCTCGGCGCCGCCGTACTGGTTGAGCCAGTCGTGGGCGAGGGCGACGCGGTAGGGGGTGGTGAGTGGCGCGAGCATCGTCGCAATTCTACCCGCGCTGGGCGGGGGCGTCCGATTCGGGCAGGTGTATAATACGGGCAGGAGGTCACCATGCTTAAAGGCATCGATCACATTGTCATTCTGGTTCACGATCTGGCTCAGGCGCAGGCTGACTACGCTGCCCTGGGCTTTACGGTCGTGCCTGGCGGCGAGCATACCGGGGGCGCGACTCATAACGCGCGGGTGGCTTTCGCCGACGGGAGCTATGTGGAGCTTCTCGCCTTCAAGCGCGACGA
>JAHCIE010000631.1 GCA_026129385.1 Anaerolineae bacterium | reverse complement strand
GCAGCCTTGCCCGGGGCGAGCGCCTGGCCGCCCGCCGCTGACGGCCCACCCGCATCCCGCAACCCCCTGGTAGCGCGCACCGGCCAGCCCAGCTTCCCCGGCCTCGACGAGACCGACTTCGATGCCATTCCTTCGGCGTCAGACGCCCCGCAGCGCGACGAGCTGTGGGACGCCGCCATCGAGGTGGTACGCGGCACGAAGACGGCCTCCGCGTCGCTCCTCCAGCGTAAGCTGCGCATCGGCTATCAGCGGGCGTCGCGCCTCATCGAGGAGATGGAGGACGCGGGTATCCTCGGCCCGCCCGAGGGGCCGACCAAGGCGCGCCCGGTCCTGATCGAGAATACCGACAGCGACGAGGCCGACGACCAGTGGTAGCAATGGGACGACAATCAACCGCGCCACCGTGACATCGGCGGCGCGGTTCCGTTTTAGAAGGTAGAAACCGTCGCGCACGATCCGGAACGGAGAGAGGGGGACATATGCCGCGCGTATCGAGACGCGCCCGCCGCGGTTGGCTCGCGGCGATAGGGGTCGCGCTACTCATTGCCGCGCTGGCGGTGGGGCTGGCCCAGGCGCGGCCCAGTGGGGGCGGCATCATCAGCCGCGTGACCCTTCAGGGTCGCCAGAGCCACGGGGCCATCCGCATTTATGTCGATTTCGCGCCCATCCCGGCCGGGTTCACCGCCGCCGACGGCTCGCTCGTTCTCGATCTCGCGCCCGGCCTGCACACTCTCATCGCCCGCCAGGAGGGCTACCTGACGGCGCGCCTCGACTCGGTGACCAGCGACAGCTACCTGAACGTGCCGCCGATAGAGCTACGCGGCGGCGATACCAACGGCGACGACAAGGTGAACCTGTCCGACCTGACGCGCGTCGGCGCTGGCTACCACACCTCGCCGCCCAGCCCCCCTGGGGCGGACATCAACGGCGATGGCGTCGTGGACCTGTACGACCTGGTCATCCTCGGCTCCAACTACAACCGTACTGGCCCCCTGGCCTGGGCGGATGCCTTCGCCACAACACGGACTCCCACCCCGACCATGACGCCCATCCCCATGACGGCGACCCCCACGCCCACCATTACCCCGACCCGCACGCCACCGCCTTTCCAGCCAAACGGCCTATGCATCCTCGCCTTCGCGGACACCAACCGCAACGGCGTGCGGGACGCGGGCGAGGCCGCCCTGGCGGGGCGGACAGTGCGCATCTTCGATACCCAATCCAGCCTGGATCCGGCCAACGCCCTGGCATCCCATACCTTCACCGGTACAGAGACTGTGCCGCACTGTTTCCCCAACGCCGGGCTGGAGTCGGGGACGTATCGCATCCAATGGGATGCCGCGCCGGCCGGGGGATGGGGCCTGATCTACAGCGATCCGGTCGCCCCGGTCCGCTATCTGGCGACCCCGCCGAATGTCTGGGAGGTGGAGGTCGACGCGGGCAAGAGTGTCTTCTTTAGCGATAGTGGCGGCACGCCCCAGCCCACGCCCACCCTGACCGCCCTCAACGTGTGTGGCACGCTCAGCCTGTACGTGCCCGCCAGGCCCGACCAGGAGGGCGCGCTCGCCTTCTTCGGCCAGCCCGCCTACGCCCTCGCGCCGGGTACGACCATCGGCAACAGCGGGGCCATGGTCGTGGGCCGCAATGGCTGCCTCACCGCGACCTTGAGCGGCGCGGGCTTCATCACCAGCGGCACGTGGGCGGCCACGACCCCATGACGACGAAGGGCCAAAGGCCAGGGACCAATAGGTTAATCTCATTGGCCCTTGGTCTTTCGTCTTTGGTCCCGCCTACCAAAAGTAGGCGGAATGGCCCAACATATGCTACGATTCCCGTGACGCACAGCGTCAAAATAGATAGACTGGTTTGATTGGCAGCGCCTCCCCTCGCCCCCGCCGCCTTCGCGTGGCCGATGGAGGAAGGAGAGACCGATGTTCAACGATTTCGATTATTCTTCAATGTCAATGGACGGCCTCATCGTGGTCGCCCCGCACTCCCTCAAGTCCGTCATTGCGCTCCCCGACGAGGACAAGGATGCC
>JAHCIE010000630.1 GCA_026129385.1 Anaerolineae bacterium | reverse complement strand
CGTGGCCGACGTTGATCCGCCCCTCTTCCGCGACATCGCCACCCTGGCCCGCGAGGTCTACCCGCGTGACCGCGCCTCGTACCACGTCTCGGCTGACCTGGCCCGCGTGCCCAGCATCGCCGCCCTGAGCGATGCCGAGCTACCCGGTCTGCTGGACCAGTTCGACGCCCGCGAGGTCCTGCACGTCACCTTCGGCACGGCCCTCGCCGAGTACGGCGACCGCCTCAAGTCCCTGCTGGCGGCCAACCCCGACGCCTATGCCGCCACCCTGGAGCGTCATTTCTACCGCCATCTCGCGCCGTTCGTCGGTATATAGGAGGATCCTCGTGAGTCGTCTGGGCGAACTATTCGGGCTGAATGGGCAGGTCGCCGTTGTCACCGGCGGCAGTGGGGTGCTGGGGCGCGGCCTGTGCCTGGGTCTGGCCGACGCGGGCGCGTCCGTCGCCATCCTCGGCCGCCGCCAGGCCGCCTGCGACGACGTGGCGCGGGAGATTCGTGAGCGCGGCGGGCAGGCGGTGGGCGTGGCGTGCGACGTGCTGAACCTGGACGAGTTGGCCCAGGCCGTCACGACCGTCGAGGCTGTGCTCGGCCCCGTCGATATCCTGGTCAACGGCGCGGGCGGCAACCAGCCTCCGGCCACCACCGCCGCCGACCGCCGCTTCTTCGACCTGGCGCCTGACGCCTTGACCGCTGTGGTCGACCTGAACCTGCACGGCACGCTACGGCCAAGCCAGGCCTTTGGGCGCGGCATGGCCGAGCGCGGCGCGGGCTGCATCATCAACATCAGCAGCATGGCTGCAATGCGACCTCTGACACGGACCGTTGGCTACAATGCCGCCAAAGCCGCTGTCAACAGCTTCACTTACTGGCTGGCCGTGCACCTGGCCCAGGAGTATAGCCCCAACATTCGCGTCAATGCCATCGCGCCCGGCTTCTTCCTGGCCGAGCAGAACCGCGCCCTGCTCATCGACGCGGCGACCGGCGACTGGACACCGCGCGGCAAGCAGATTCTGGCCCATACCCCCATGAATCGCCTCGGTTCCCCCGACGACCTGGTAGGTACGTTGGTATGGCTTGCCAGCCCCGCCGCCGCCTTCGTGACGGGCATCGTCGTCCCGGTCGATGGCGGCTTCTCCGCCTTCGGCGGCGTCTAGGCTTCGACGCCTATACCCCCGCCGCGTCACCCGCGGCCGGCGGCTCGATAGCCACCGCCGGCTAGGAAGTCCGGGTCTCGAGGGCGGGCACAGGCCCCAGGTCGGCTTCGACGCGCTTGAGCAGAACGGCGTTGACCGCCACGATGATCGACGATAGCGACATGAGGAGCGCGGACCACTCCGGCCGCAGCATGATGCCGTAGCCCGGATACAGGATACCGGCCGCGATGGGGATCGCCAGCACGTTATAGACCGACGCCCACACCAGGTTCTGCTTCATCTTCGCTACGGTCGCCTGGGACAGGCGGATGGCCCGTGTCACGTCCAGCGGGTCGCTCCTCATCAGCACCACCCTGGCCGTCTCAATGGCGACGTCGGTCCCCGCCCCGATGGCGATGCCCGTGTCCGCCTGGGCCAGGGCGGGCGCATCGTTCACGCCGTCGCCCACCATCGCCACCTGCTTGCCCTCCGCCTGGAGTTGCTGGACGTAGCGCGCCTTGTCGGCGGGTAGCACCTCGGCGAAGACGCGCTCGATCCCCAGTTCCCGCGCCACCGCCTGGGCTGTCCGCTGATTGTCGCCGGTCATCATCACCACCTCGATGCCCAGCTCCTTCAGCGCGACTACCGCCTGCCGCGCGCTCGGCTTCACTGTATCGGCCACCGCCACCACCCCTGCCGCCGCGCCGTCCACCGCTACTAACATCGGTGTCTTGCCCGCCTCGGCCAGGATCGCCATCTGGGCATCCAGCCCTGTGGCGTCGATGCTGTTCTCCGCCATCAGCCGCGCGTTACCCACCAGGAGCGCCCGCCCATCGACCACCGCCCGAATCCCGCGCCCTGTTACCGCCTCGAACTCCGTTGCGTCTACCAGGTCAATGCCCCGGTTC
>JAHCIE010000063.1 GCA_026129385.1 Anaerolineae bacterium | reverse complement strand
CGGCACAGTCGACTTCCTCGGTCGTCGGTCGTTGGTCGTCGGTCGTTGGTCGTCGGTCGTTGGTCGTTGGTCGTCGGTCGTCGGTCGTCGGTCGTCGGTCGTCGCCTCACGCCACGTTCGCCTTGTACAGCGGGCGATAGTCGACCACGCCGACGCCGTAGAAGAAGCGCGTCTTAATCCTCAACTCATCGTTGGTGAACATCGAGCCGACCGTCGGCTGATCCGCCACGAACACCTCCGGCTGCCGCCCGAAGCGATAGCCGACACCGATGCCCGGCGCGATGCGCGGGTCGGCCACCGCCGCCCAATCGTTGGCGTCCGTCCACTCCGGCACCGTCACCACGTTCTCCGCCGCTGAGCGGCGCACGTTCTCGTAGAACACGTTGCTGCTCGGCTCCGTCGCCGAGGCGAAGATTTGCAGCGCCGTCTTCTCCAGCTCGATGGGGACCAGCAGGAAGCGTGGCCGGATGCCCAACCGCTTGCCGCTGACCATCTCCGTCATCTTGAACATCGTCTGCATCGCCGCATCCCACGTCGCCGCCGACAGCGCCGTCGTGCCCACATTGCCGCGCGACGCATGGAACAGGGCCGTCGTGTCCGCCAGTTCCGGGCCAGCGCCGCTATTCTGGGTAAACAGGCCCGCCACCGCGCTCGACAGGGTGCGCAGCGCCGACGTCGCCAGCAGGTACGGAATCTGGCGGATGCGGCGCGTCTCATCGCGGTCGATCATCTCCAGGGTCAGCCCCACGTAGCCACCCTTCTTCGTCCAGGGCGTCGTCTCGGCGTTGTCGTCCCACGTCAACTCGCTGTACGCCGCGCCCTCGGCGACGGTGGGCAGGTCGCCAAAGCCACCCACCGTGACCCAGCGAATCTCCTGAACCGTGCCAAAGTCCTCCTCGTGGACCAGCGGCTTCCACCAGGCATAGCCAGCCCGGCCCAGTTCCTCGGCCCGCGCCGGAATGACCTTGTTCATGGCGTTGGCCACCAGGTTCGCCATCGTCGTGGCGTTGGCGTTGGCGAAGGCTGCCCGCTCAGCGTTGAACACCCCGTACAGGTCGTGGTCGCCCGTCACCAGGCTGTACAACTCGCGGATACCGCTCAGGCGCGGCGTGTCGGCCAGCGTCCCCGACGGCGGTACACCGAACAGCCGATCCACCGCCGCCTGCATCCGCTCCAGTTCGGTCCACATACCCTCCATGCCTGCGCTGCGCCGCGCCCCCATCGGCCGCGCCTGGCTTCCCGCGCCGCGCACCGTGCCCGCCTCGGCCAGCGCCGCCCACGTCGCGCGCTTGGCCGCCAACGCCGCGTCCAGCTCGTCGGGCGCGAAGGATCGCCCCTCGAACTGGGCGCGCACCTCCTCGCGCAGCGGCGCGGGCAGGTCACTCGCCGCCAGCGCCGCGCCCAGCGTCGCCGCGCACTGCCGCGCCAGCAACGCCTCGCTCAGGCTGGTCGCCGCCGGGTTGGAAATCGCCTCAGTCATGCTGTCCTCCTGTGTCTCGTGAAGCGTAGAGCGTAGGACGCGAAGCGGAAGGTCGCTGGATCGCTCCACGCCCCACGCTCCACGCTCCACGCCCGCCAATCTCTCCTCAAACACGCCCCCCGCCGCCGGGTGATACACCACGTCCGCCGAGTGGACGCGCACGATACGCTCGACGCGCCGCCCCGCCGCGCCAAAGCTCACGTCGATGCTCAGCCCCAGCGGCGGCGATGAGCGGTCGGCGGCCTGCTCTGCCAGCGAATCCCGTATCAGGCGGTCTACCCACTCGCCCAGCGGCCCCACAGCGCGAAACACGGCCCGCACCGCCCCCCGCTCGACGTCATACACCCCATCGACCACCATCCCGCACAGGTCCCGCACGCTCCGCGCCCCTATCAGCGTCGGGTCGTGACGGTGATCCAGGAAGCTGGGCATCTCCGCGAACAGGCCCGCCGCCACCGCCGACCGCAGCGTCTCGCTCGGCCACTCCCAGCCGTTGGCCGTCCCCGCCGCAATCACGGTCACGCGATAGCTCGCGCTCCCGTCGCCAGTCGCCGCCAGCGCCCCGCCCAGCCGTACCCGATAGGATTCCTCGTTCATCGCGCCTCCTTTCTGGCTGCCTCGCGTGGGCGTGAGGCCTCGCCCCCGCTTCACCTTTCGCCTATCTCGTGCTACTATGGACCCCAGCGCGTTTCGCCCCCACCGAGGTGGCCCATGTCCGACTATCGTACCGTCGAGGTCATCCCCGGCATCGTCATCGCCGCCTGCCCGCTCGGCCTGGTGCCCATCGACAGCGCCGTGACCCTGGCAAAGGGTTGGCGGCTCGCCGTCATCGACACCGGCGTCGGCGCCTTCATGCCCGCCGCCATGCAGCCCGCCCTGGACGGCCTCAACGCCACCCTCGCCGATGTCGATCTCATCATCAACACCCACGGCCACTGGGACCACGTGGAGGGCAACGCGGCCATTCAGGCGGCCAGCGGCGCGCCCGTCCTCATCCACCCCGACGACATGGGCCTGCTCGACGCCCCACCCGACCGCCTGCTCAGCGACGGGCAGACGATTGACCTGGGCGGCTTCATCTTCCACGTGATTCACGCCCCCGGCCACTCGGCCGGCATGGTCTGCCTCTACGAGCCAGCCCAGCGCCTGCTCCTCGTCTCCGACGCCGTGCAGGGGCGCGGCGCAGGCGACGCCGGGCTGCCCGCCTACTTCCACTCCGGCGACCAGTACCGCGCCAGCCTCGCCCGCCTCGCCGCCCTCGACGCGACCACCCTGGCCCTCGGCCACGAGTTCGCCTGGGACGGCCCGCGCCGCTTCGTCCATCGTGGCGACGACGTGCGCCGCTTCTTCGACGCCAGCCTCCACCTCGCCGCCGCGACGGGCCGCGCCGCCCGCGCCGCCCTCGACGACGCGGGGCCGGAAGACTGGTCGGCCCTCGTCGCCGCCTTCGCCCGCCGCCTCGGCGACACGCCCGGCTTCGCCATCGACCCCGCCGTCGGCCTGGACGACTTGCAGCAGGGAACCCTGCGCAGCGAGATGCGCGACCTCGGGCTGCTGTTCCCGTGACTCGACGCGGCGCTACACGCTCGAAAGGACGAGGCATGCGATCCGCCTCCGCCGCTGGCATCCTTGCCCTGCTCGCCGCTCTTCTGAATCTCAGCGGCCGGGCCTATCTCAGTCAGGCGGCTGCCCCCCATGTCCCCGCCATCATCGCCGCCCCCACCGAGACGACCACGCCTGCCGCCTGGCTCTTTCTGCCCCTCATCGCTCGCGGCGCGGCCCCCACCCCTCCCCCCAGCGTGACCCCAACGGCCACCCCATCCAGCCTGACCCTGACCGGCCTGGTCTACCAGGCGACGGGCGGCCCCTCGGCCCCCATCCCCGCCGCGCGTGTCTCCATCACCGTCTGCGTCCCCCGCGCCTTCAGCGCCCTCACCGACGCGGCCGGCCACTACAGCCTGTTCGTGCCTGCCGAGTACCTGGCCGCTTGCAGCGAGGTCGGCCTGTCCGTGATCGCCAACGGCTACCAGCCCAGCGTCGAACGCGCCAGCGTCGCGGCCCTTCTCGCCCAGCCCCAGCGCGACTTCGCGCTCCAGGCGGGGCCGCCCACCTTCACCCCCACCCCGACGGAGACGGCGACACCCACCACCCCGTCACCCACGCCCACGCCGACCGCCACCCCGACGGAGACGGCGACACCCACCACCACCCCGTCACCCACGCCCACGCCGACCGCCACGCCGACGCCCACGGCGACCGAAACCGCCACCGCCACGCCATCGCCGACAGCCGTGCCGCCGGACCTGACTCTCACTGGGCGCGTCTTCGATGCCTCGCAGGGCACATCGGCCGGCATCCCCAACGCCTACGTCGGCGTCAGCGTGTGCGTGCCGCGCACCTTCAGCGCGGTCACCGACGCCCACGGCGACTACAGCCTCTTCGTCCCGGCTGCGTACCTGGCGGGCTGCGAGCAGCTCCTGCTCTCCGCGACGGCCAGCGGTTACGTCACCCTCTACCAGGCGGCGGATACGGCCGCCTTGTTCGTCGACCCGCGCCGCGATTTCGGCCTGCTGGCCGCCTCGCCGACGCCGCCCGCCCCCTGAGCGGGCAACCAAAGAGGCGGCCCGCCCCTCTCTCGACGAGAGGAGCGGGCCGCCTCGAAGTACCTTCGCCAGCAGCGCCCAGATCATATCGGTTACGCCGCCATTGTAGCACATCCGTGCTATGTCGTCAAGACCCCGAATCGCTGCCCGCCTCAACCTGTCAACTCTTTGCGCCCCGACAGCCATCCCCCGGAGGCTCCATGTCAACCACTGCTCCCCGCCTCGTCGCCCCTCAGCCCGAAGACATCCTTCAGCGCACCCCCACCGTCCGTTGGGCCGTCATCCCCCTCGTCGGCGGGACGGCCGTCTGGTGGGAGTTCGCCCCCGACCAGGACCTCGCCCGCCACAACCACCCCCACGCCCAGATCGTCATCGTCCTGGACGGCAGCATCGACCTCATCTTCGACGACGGCGCGGTCACCGTTGGCCCCGGCCAGAGTCTGCCCATCCTCCCCCACGTCTACCACGGCGCGCGTGTCGGCCCCGCTGGCCTGCGCGTCGTCGACGTCTTCATCCCGACCCGCGACGAGTACGAGGCCGAGTACAACGCGGCGCGCGGCGCGTGAGCCTGCCCGCCGCCAAACTTGCCAATTCCCGCCACTCGGCTATGCTACGTAGCATGGAAACCCAACCCATCGACCGTACCCTACGGGGAGACCCCATCACCATCGCGGGCTACACCCTGCGCCCGGTGGCCCGCCTGTCGGGGCGCGCCATGCGTCTCCCGCCGCGTGGCAGCGGCGGCGGCCTCGGGGCGCGCCTGGTCCCCGTCGGCGTCGACGTTCAGGCCCCCGATGGGAGCGCGTACCACGTCGCCACGCCCGACGCCACCGCCCTGTGGGCACAGCGTCTCCTGTGGCTCACCCTGATCGTGACTGTGGCCGTCGGGCTTGTCCGCCTCGGGCAGTCCAGACGCCAGAGCGGAGATACCCCATGAACCGCCCTCTGCCACCCCTCGACCCCATCGACCATATGCTGGACCGCCTCACCTGGCGCGCTGCCTTCGGCGACCCCGTCCAGCGCGACGATACCACCGTGGTCCCCATCACCGACGTCACGCTGGGTTTCGGCTACGGTTACGGCTTCGACGGCGGCATCGCCGCTGAGGGCGAGGCGGACACCCGCCAGACGCGGCGGCTGGCGCCAAATCAACGGCGGCGTATCCAGTGGCAGCGGCGCCGTGCGGCCGCGCGGCGCGCTCCACGTAAGCCCCGCTGGCGTCGAATACAAGCCCTTCGTGGACGTAAACCGCCTGTTCCTGATCCTGTTCCCCCGCATCGCCTGGAACGTCTTCTGGATCACCCGCACCATCGCCGCCTTCGCGCCCCACCACCACGGCGACGAGTGACGGCCGTCCCCGCCACCCGCGCCAGGAGACCACCGTGACCGAACCAACCGCCGCCACCGCCGAGTCGTCGCTGACCGATACGTTCCATGTCAGCAGCGACCAGCTTCTCACCACCCTTAAAGACCTCGTCCACGAGGGCAACGTCCGCCGCGTCCTCATCGCCGACACCACCGGCAAAACCCTGCTGGAAGTGCCCCTCTCCGTCGGCCTACTGAGCGCGCTGGTCGCCCCCGCCTGGGTCGCCGTCGGCGTCATCGCCACCCTGGCCGCCCACTACACCATCGTCGTCGAGCGCACCCCCGACGCCGCTTCCCCATCCGATGACTCGTGAGCCTGCCTATGCCCGCCCGTCGCATTCTGGTCGTCGCCCTGCTGCTCATGCTGGTCCTGGCTGGCTGCCGCTCCGCCCGCATCAACGTGCGCGGCTCCGGCGCCGTCGTCGCCGACCCCCGCCCCGTTGGTAGCTTCACCCGCGTCACCTTCGCTATTCCCGCCACCCTCATCGTCCAGCCCGGCGACACCGACTCCGTCGTCGTCGAGGCCGACGATAACGTCAGCGCCGAGATACGGACCGAAGTCCTGAACGGCGACCTCATCATCGCCAGCCAGCGCAGCTACATCACGCCGCGCCCCTCCGTCCCCGTCACCGTCCGCGTCACCGGCAAAGCCATCGACACCGTCAACGTGACCGGCGTGGGCGAGGCGCGTGTCAGCGGCCTCAACGGCCCCAGCCTCAAGCTCACCCTGGGCGGCCCCGCCCGTCTGACCGCCGACAACCTCCGCGTCGATACCCTGGCCGTCAGCCTCGGCGGGACCGGCGCCATGACCATCAGCGGCCAGGCCCCTCGCCAGGAAGCCACCATCGGCGGCGCGACCACCTACCAGGCCGACGGCCTCGACAGCCGCGACGCCACCGTCACAGCCAGCGACGGCGCGCGGGCCATCGTTCGCGCCAGCGACAGCCTCAACGCCACCGTCGCCAACGGGGCGACCATCGAATACCTCGGCTCGCCCCGCGTCACCGAGCGCATCATCGGCTCCGGCCAGGTCAGGCCCTACGCGCCGTAGCACAGACACCGCAACTCCCGCCCGCCCATTGCGTACAGTGAGGTAGATGCTCAATAGCCGCGCCCCGCGCGCCGACCGAAACGACGTGACCATGTCTGGCCTGTTCCCTGTCCTCACCTACAAACCCACCTACGCCGAGGTCGACATCCCCTGCCTCGCCGACCCCGGCCGCGAAATCTTCCGCCGCGTCGGCAAGACCAACAGCCTGCGCCAGGTCGTCACCTTCAACCACGCCGGCCGCGAGTACGTCGCCAAGACCTACTCCCGCAACCTGGGCGAAATCGCCTGGCACGACATGCGTAAGGCCAAAGGCAGCTTCGACGAGGCCGCCCGCTATCTGCCCGTCGCCCCCACCCTGTTCGCCTACGGCCGCGAGCGCGCCGACGGCCAGGACGGCGAGCGCACCGTCATCCGCCTCCAGGCATATTACCGCCGCCGCCTGTGCGACCTCAGCGACGACGAGTTGCGCTCCCCCGCCATCAAGCCCCAACTCCTCGCCCTCCTCGACGCCATCGAGGCTATGATTCGCGAGGCCGGCTGGCTGCCCGACCCCTTCGGCCACCCCCCCCCACCGACATCCCCATTGGCCGTCAGCTGCGCCGCTCCACCAACATCATGGTCAGCGACCCGACGACACGTCGCCTTCATCGACATCAACTACCCACAACCCTGGAACATGACTGGCCAGCCCCCGTCAGTGGGTGCCCTCAACAATCGCCTGCGCCTCGACAGGTGCGTCTTCACTCCAAGACGACCAATGACCCACGGCGAAGGGCAGCCCAGAGGGAGTACGTTATCGGTCCTTCGTCGTCTTTGGTCGACTCCTGACTTCTGAACGCTGTCGCGTATAATTGACCCATGCGCAGATTCCTTCTTCCCGCCGACGCCGCCAGGATGGTCTACCGCCTCGCCCGAGGGGAATTCATCCCCCCCCAGGTCGACGACACCGAGCTCACCCCGCTGGAAAAGGCGGTACGCCAGTATCAGGCTCAACGCCTGGCCGACACCCATGCCGACCTCGCCGTCGACCCCGAGTTTGCCCAGTAGCCACTTCTTCCTTACCGACATCTACGCCGATCGTGACTTCGCCCGCCGCGACGCCGAACTGGAAGCCCTCTACGACTTCGTGCGCCCCGTCATGCCCACCGAAGCCATCGAGTCCATGGCCAACGCCGTCGCCCTCAACAACCTCACCCACGAGCTGGACGGCCACATGGTCCAACGCCTCCAGGCCCTCGGCGCGACGGACGACTTCACCGATGCGCAATACGCCGCAGCCTACCATAGGTGCGAGGCCCGCACGTCACCCAGATCGACCTCGTCGTCGCCCTCCTGCGCCAGGTCGCTGGCCTGCAAAACGTCCCCTTCATTGGCACAGCCCTGACCGCCACACGGGGCGCGGCGCAGCGTATGGGCTGGGGAACGCTCCACAGCTTCCTGGAGCGCGGCTATACGGCGTGGAACGGTGTCGCCGACCCCGACCTCTTCGTACAGATCATCGAACGCCGCGAGCGCGACCTCAACGACCGCCTCTTTAGCAAGGCAGCCTGAGCCTCCCCGCCACGGCGCTTGGGCGACCGCCATCGAGCTGCTACTATGCCTACTGCCCCCGGCCCCATTGCCATCCTCGGCTCTGGCGAGCTATCCGACTCCATGGCCGAGGTTCATCGCCGCCTGATGGACCTCACCAGCGGCCCCCTTCGCCCGGTGTTCATTGATACCCCGGCCGGCTTCGAGCCAAACGTAGACCAGATCGCGGCCAAGGCCGTCGCCTATTTCAGCCGCAACTTCGACCTGCTCCTTGCGGTTGCCCACTACCACGGCCGCACCGACCCCCTCGCCGCCACCGCCGCCGCCGTCACCGCCATCAGCCAGGCCAACTACCTGCTAGCCGGTCCCGGCAGCCCCAGCTATGCCGTCAACACCTGGCGCGACAGCCGGGTCTGGCAGGCCATCGTAGCGCGCTGGCAGGAAGGCACGGCCCTCGTCTTCGCCAGCGCGGCGGCCCTGGCCCTAGGCCGCTACACCATCCCCGTCTACGAAATCTACAAGGCCGGCCACGAAGTCCGCTGGCGCGCGGGTCTCGACCTCCTGGGCCAGCTCGGCCTCGTCTCAGCCGTCGTTCCCCACTGGAACAACGCCAGTGGCGAACAGCACGACACCCGCTTCGCCTTCATGGGCGCCGCCCGTTTCAGCCAGCTCGAACAACAGCTCCCCCCAGAGACAACCATCATCGGCGTCGACGAATACACCGCCCTGACCATCGACCCAGCCACCCGCCTCGCCGGTGTCCTCGGTAGCGGCCAGGTCACCCTGCGCCACATGGGCCGCCAGCGCGTCTTCGGCCGGGGCGACGACTTCGCCCTCGACACCGATCCCGATACCCCCTCTGAGATTGCCGCCCTCCCCGATCTCAGCAACCCGCCGCCCGGCGCCGATGGCGCCACCGAGGGCGAGAGCGACATCCTCGCCCTGCGCGACACGACACGCGCCGCCCTCGCGCGCGACGACTTCCAGCAAGCCACGCAAGGCGTCGTGGCCCTCAGCCTCATCGCCGGCGCTGGCCTCGAACAGGGCCTTCCCCGTCGCGCCGAGCGTGCCGTCGAGTCCCTTCAGATCCTGCTGCCCCTCCTACCCAGCCTCAGCCCCGACCTCGCCGACCGGGCCGCCGTCGAGCGTGAGCGCGCCGCCCTCCTCGACCAACTCATCCGCACCCGCGCCGACCTGCGCCGTGCAAAACAGTACGCCCTGGCCGACACCCTGCGCCAGCGCCTCGCCGACCTCGGCTATACCCTCGAAGACGGCCCGACCGGCACAGCCTGGCGGCGCGAAGCGTAACCCCAGGCGTGAAACGTGAAACGTGAGACGTGAGACCGTTGAATGTAGGTCACGCCTCACGTCTCACGCCTCATGCCGCTATCGCCCGTCTCGAATCCCCAATCCCCAATCTCTACCCTCCCGCCTGCCCCGCCTCCATCAGCCGCCGTACATTCTCCGCCACCGACGCCTTCTTATTGTACACGCCGGAGCCAGACACCAGCAGCGTCGCCCCCGCCGCCACCGCCGCCGCAATGGTCGGCACATGGACGCCGCCGTCGACCTCAATGGGCGTTGCCTGCAAGCCCCGCTCGTCCAGCATCGCGCGCAGCCGACGCACCTTGTCCAGCTGCGACGTGATGAACGCCTGGCCCCCGAAGCCGGGGTTGACCGTCATAACCAGTACCATGTCCACGTCGCCCAGCACTTCCTCGATGGCCGTCAACGGCGTCGACGGGTTCAGCGCCACGGCGGGACTCTTGCCCAACTCGCGAATCTGTTGCAGCGTGCGATGCAGATGCGGGCACGTCTCGACATGCACGATGAGCATGTCCGACCCCGCTTTGGCAAAGTCGGCCAGATAGCGCTCCGGCTGGACAATCATCAAATGCGTCTCGAAATAGCCATCGTACTCATTGGCGATAGGGCGAATCGCCTCGATAATCAGCGGCCCCATCGTGATATTGGGAACAAACTGACCATCCATCACATCGATCTGAATGCGGCGGATGCCCGCCTCGAATACGGCGCGCACCTGCTCGCCGAGACAGGCAAAATCGGCCGAGAGAATAGAGGGTACAATCTCGAAACGCACCCGCGAATCCATAGGCCCTCCCTGGTACACGGCTTCTCGCAGCGACGTGGGGCCAGCGGCCTGGCCTCACAGCCATTGTATCATACTTCGACCACGCCGGGGGTCGCCCTATAGCGCCACCCCCTTCTCGATATGGCCGCCGAAGGCGAAGCGCATCGCCGACAGCAACTTATCCGCGTAGTCGGCGTTGCCCCGCGACACGAAGCGGCTGTACAGCGCAGCCGTCAGCACCGTCGCGGGCACACCCTCCTCGATGGCCGCCAGCGACGTCCAGCGCCCCTCACCCGAGTCGGACACACGCCCCGCGAAGCCCTGCATGTCCGGATCGCGTAGCAACTCCATCGCCGTCAGGTCCAGCAGCCACGACGAGATGACGCTGCCATGCCGCCACACCTCGGCGATCTCCGCCAGGTCGAAGTCGTACTGGTAATACTCCGGGTTGCGGAGCGGCGTTGTCTCCGCGTCCGACTCGTGCTGAGCTTTGCCAACATTCGCGCTACGCAGGATGTTGAAGCCCTCGGCATACGCCGCCATCAGGCCATATTCGATGCCGTTGTGCACCATCTTGACGAAATGCCCCGCACCGTTGGCCCCGCAGTGCAGATAGCCCCGCTCAGCCGTAGTGAGCGCGTCCGCGCGCCCCGGCAGGCGCGGCACGCCCCCCTGCCCCGGCGCCAGCGCCGCGAAGATCGGGTCGAGCTGCTGGACCACCTCCGCCTCGCCGCCGATCATCAGGCTATACCCCCGCTCCAGGCCCCACACGCCGCCACTCACGCCCACATCCACGTAGTGCAGTCCCGCCTGCGCCAGGCCCTGGGCACGGCGAATATCGTCCACGTAGTAGGAGTTGCCGCCGTCGATGATGGTATCGCCCTGCGCCAGCGCCGCCGTCAGGTCGGCGATGACCGTATCCACCACGGCCGCCGGCACCATCAGCCACACCGCCCGTGGCGGCGTCAGCTTCCCCGCCAGGTCAGCCAGCGAGGTTGCCCCCACCGCGCCCGCCTCGACCATCTCCGCCACGACGGCCGGCGAATGGTCGTACACCACACACGTATGCCCCATGTGCATCAGGCGGCGCGCCATGTTAGCGCCCATGCGGCCCAGACCAATGAGACCAAGCTGCATTGATGCCTCCTCTGTCGCGTTAGCTGAATCGCTGGTGTTTCGGGCGGCGTGTGCCCCCGGCCGGGTCACCCTTTGCGCCGCCCCTTGGCGCGCACGCGTCTCAGCAGCCCGTCCACCAACGGCGTGCCCGCCCGCAAGGCCAGCGCATCGTCGAGGATTTCGAGCTTGCGGGCGTCCGTCTCCACCGTCACCGCCTCGGATAGCGCAGCCAGCCACGTCTCGTCCCGCGTCGCCAGCAGCGCCATGATCACGTAGCGGTAGACATCGACCCGCCGCGTTGTCGTCAGGAAGTCGGTGACAAATCCCAGATGCGCCTGGCCCGCCGGATGGGCCAGCAGCAGGTCGAACAAGCCGACCAGTATCACATCGGCCTGCGGCGCGCCGTGGCGTTCCACCAGCCCCGCCAGTAGCGACGCAGGCAGCACCGCCAGGTTGCGCAGACACTCCGCCAGCGCCTCCGCCTGCTGCCCTTCGCGCTGCATCGTGTAGGCGTACAGAGGTAGCGTCTTCGCCTGCGCCGCCAGCAGCCGCGCCGCCGTCACGGCTGGCTCGCCCGACATCGGTTGGGCTTCGCCGTCGAACAGCAAGCGCACCGCATGCTGCGCTGCCAACTCGCTGTCCAGCGCATCGAGAGTCAGCAGCGCCGTAGCGCGCAGGACGTGTGCCACGTCCTGGCGGCCCGGCGGCAGGTACTCCACCGTCAACGCCGCCCGTTCCAGCAGCGCCCGATCCTCGTCGCGCACGATGGAACGCAACGCCTTCAGGATGCCCACCCGCTGGTGACAGCCTTGGTCGCGCCTGACGCCCTTCGCATCGAGGCGCTCGTACAGCCGGGCCAGTGGCTCCCGCGCGTCGAGCGTGGGCCGCTCGGCCAGCGCCCGCAGCGCCGCCTCCAGCGCCAGCGCATCTGTCTCGGTGCGTACCACCGCCACGGCATACTCGGCCTGCTCGGCGGGCGAGTCCGCCAGGCCTCGCAACCGCTGGGCCGCCGTCGACGCCCCTCGTTTAGCCACCGGGTGATCCTTCATCTTGCATCGTCTGCGCCAACAGCAGTGTACCCCAAACATCCCGGCGCGCCAAGCGCGACACGTCGCAGATTGATTCGCTCCCACTTACGCCTAGAATTAGGCTACACGCTTCTACGGCCGACGAGCGGCCCATCCCATGACCACCTCCTTTCGCAAAGTCCTGCGCGACCTCCTCAACCGCCCGCTACGCTCGGCGCTGACCATCCTCGGCATCGTCGTCGGCGTGGCGGGCCTGCTCGCCATCGTCGCCACGGGCCAGAACCTGGTGCGCGCCCAGGCCGCCGCCTTCGCCGCCGGCTCGCGCGCCGACCTGACCGTATTCACCTGGAACGCCGACCGGGGCCTGGCCCGCACCGTCGAGGCCCTGCCCAACGTGGCTTCCGCTGAGCTGCGCTCGACCCTGGCGACCAAATGGCAGGTAGGCCGCGACTGGCAGGACGTGTACCTCATCGGCGTCAACGACTTCAGCGCCATCGACGTCAACCGCATCGAGGCCGCCGAGGGCGACTTCCCCGCCGCTGACGAGATCATGCCCGAAATCGCCGTCCGTGACCTGGCCCGCGTCGCCGTCGGCCAGCCCCTATTGGTGCGCGACCGCCAGGGCCAGACCCATGACGTCACCC
>JAHCIE010000629.1 GCA_026129385.1 Anaerolineae bacterium | reverse complement strand
GCGAGCAGGGGGGTGGGCTGGTGGACTTCGCCCTGTGGCCGGGCGATATTGCCGCCGACCTCGCTGCGGCCAATGAGCGCGGCGCAGGCTATAGCGGACCGGCGCCCGGTGGGCGGCTACGCCCCGACGGCTTGCACGTGGACTGGCAACTGGGGCTGCCGCCGTCGCCTGACCTGCCTTTTATGTGCTACGATGTGACGCCCCGTGATCGCCGCGTACCGGCGGGAGCGGCGACGCAGCACGCCAACGGCGCGCTGGGGGTCGGCAGTGTGACGGTCGCCGTGCGCGATCTGGGCGAGAGCGTGGCCCGTTACCAGGCCTTGCTGGGAGTTGCGCCCCACGGCGGCCAGGACAGTACGCCCATGTTCCAGGTCGGCGGGGCGGGTATTGGGCTGGTCGCGCCGGATTTTGCGTCGGATGTGGAGGAGTATCTGGAGGAGCGGGGCGACGGCCCCTTCGCCCTCGAACTGCGCACCAGTGTCGCGCACAAGCCGCCGTCGCCCATGGACCGGACTCACGGCGTTCGCCTGCGCTGGGTGGCGGAGTAGGGACAGGGGGCGAGATGCGGCCATCCTGCGCGAAGGCTTGAGGCTGGCAGGCTGTATAGAATGGGCCGCGGGCGAATGCTGACGGGCGCGGATGACAGGCGGTTGGCTGCTGTCCACGTTGGTCTGCATTCGTCCGCGGCCGCTGTGCCTCGCGGCGTCGGATGGTCGCGGGTACGAGGCGTCTAGCTCTCGGGGACCAGGGTCGCGTCCAGGCTGATCTCCTCGAGGCCGGGGATGAGTAGGACAGACACGGGGCAGGTGGTCTTGGCTTTCTCGGCCGCCGCCTTGAAGGTGGCCTCGTCAATGCCGGGCACGACGCCCGCTGTATCCAGATAGACCTTGGTAATCTTGAAGCCGCTGTCGCCCTTGTGGAGAGTTACGGTCGCGGTCGTTTGAACTTCCTTCGGCGTGTGGCCGCCGCTGGCGAGGATGTTCGAGAGCGCCATGCTGAAACAGGCCGCGTGCGCCGCCGCGATCAACTCCTCTGGATTCGACCCCGCGCCGCTGAAGCGCGAGTCGAAGGTAATGCGCGCGTTCTCCAGTATACCACTCTCGCTGAACGCTCGCCCCTCACCGGTGCGTAGATCCCCCCGCCAGACACCTCGACCGGTACGCAGCAAATCAGGCATTGCTTGTCTCCTTCCCGTACGTGAGTGAACGTCAAAAGTATAGTCGCGAACGGCAGTCGCGCCAAGCTCGACATGCCTGCTATTTAGACAGTCACAGCGGAGTGTGATATACTCTCGGCTGTCGGGCGGCAGGCACGTCGCAGGCCCGGTGATTATCCGAGGCATCAGCAAGGAGCACTGCCGTGATTGAGCAACGCTATACAGGTATCGTCAAATGGTTCAGCGCCGTCAAGGGTTATGGTTTCATCCAGCCCGACCAGGATGGCTTCAGCAAGGACATTTTTGTCCACTTTTCGGCCATCCAGGATGACGGCTTCCGCACGCTTGAGGAGGGGCAGCTTGTTGAGTTCGACGTGGAGGACAGCCCCAAAGGGCCGCAGGCGATCAACGTGGTGAAGAAGGGGCGCGCCCGCAAGTCGGCGGCTCCCGAAGCCACGCCCGAAAACTGACCCGACCGCTGGCACGTGCGCCCTGGTCCTGACGGCCAGGGCCTTGTGCCATTGTCGCTTCACTATCCCTTTTTCAGGCGAGGGGGTATAATCATGGTCCGACCCTACCTGACATGGGGAGATTGCCATGACCGTGACTCGCCAAATCATCCATATGTGGCATGACCTGCCACCCGGCCCCAACCCGCCAGACCTGGTGTACACTGTCGTTGAGGTCCCGCGCGGCTCGCGGAACAAGTATGAGTACGACAAGGCGTTGGGCCTGATCCGCCTGGATCGCGTGCTCTTCTCCGCCCTGTACTATCCCGGCGACTATGGCTTCATTCCCCAGACCTACTATGACGATGGTGATCCGCTGGATGTCATTGTGCTGGTGGGCGAGCCTAGCTTCCCCGGCGCCCTGATTGTCGCGCGGCCGA
>JAHCIE010000628.1 GCA_026129385.1 Anaerolineae bacterium | reverse complement strand
CGCCCTGCTTGAGCAGGCCGCGCAGCCACGCGCCCTGGCGCGGCGTCAGGACAAAGCCGAAGCAGCGTGTCTCGTGCCCTGTCCACCACCACGAGGTGTACTGGCGCACATCCTGCAGGTCGCCCGGCTGGCGCGTCGGCGGCGCCGGGGTCATGCCGTCGAACAAGACGCCCACCGCCCCCAGTTCCTCGACCGCCACCTTCCGCACCGCCTCAACCGCCGCGCCGGTCAGCACCAGCTTGCCACTTACGCTTAGCCCGTCGTAGTCCTCGCGCTGCGTGCCGCCCTGGACCGCCACGACTTCATACTCGCCGTCGGCGGCGATGCTGCGCTGGACCACGCTGATGGGAACCTCACGGAAGTCGCACAGCTTCTGGGCCTTGTCCGCTGGTGCGACGAGGTGGAGGGTGGCGGCCTGGCAGTCCCACTCCTGGAACATGCCCGCCGACCAGTAGAATTGGTCGAAGCGCGCCGGGTAGCGGTGGACCGCCACCTCTAGGCCCCACCGCGCCAGCTCGTCCGCGACCCAAGTCGCGGCCTGGCGATAGCCAGGACTGGCCTGGATGCGGTGGTAGCGTGAAATCTGGGCAACGTACTCCTTGGCCGCCAGGCCGGAGTACTCGCGGCGAATCAGGTCAAGCGCAGGCTGGAACATGGCTCCTCAGTGGTCGGTAGTCGGTAGTCGGTAGTCGGAAGGTGGCGTAGGGGTAGCCCCCTGTGGCCACCCACACAGAGGGCAGTCGACAGCGGTCCTCGGTCCTTCGTCCGTCGTCCTCCAATGTTAGCACTTTCGGGGAGGAAGGGCAAAACGAGGGGGAAATCTCCACAGGTAATCCCCACCCCCAACATTTTGTAAAAACCTCTTGACGGCCTACTAAACCTGGGGTATAATCAAGACGAACACCTGTGCGGCACAGGTGTTCGAGGAGGGGTATGCCCAACTTTATCGAGAAGTTCAGTCGCCGGGTGGAACAGAAAACCCGCACCCTGGCCCTCACCCTCCGCCGCGAGGCGGACGCAGGCGAGCGCGAACTCCAGCGCCTGGTTGAGGATAACTGGAATCCGCTCCCCCCGCATACCAACGGCCATACGCCCCAACGCTATCCCGCCTTCGCCATTGACGGCTCGGTGCGCCGCGCCAACCTGGTGAACGGCGCCTACCTCTTTGTCGCCCAATCGCTGTGCCTCGGCTCCGACGGCTTCGAGGATGGCGAGGTCGAGATCGAGATTGTGCGCGGCTCGGCGGATCGCGGCGCGGTCGAGCGTTTTGCCGATTTGCTGCTGCGCCAGCTTGAGATTCGCCTGGCGACCAACTGCCTCCCCGTCGTGCCATATGGGGGGGTCGTTTTTTTAGACGGCGCCCTCCACAGCCAGCTTCCCCAACTCTACCCGCTGCGCCTGGAACTGGACGTTGACGCCGCCGAAGAGTTATACGACTTCCCCGAACTCATTCTCGGCAACATCCTCTATTTGTACGAACAGGCCCGCGAGCGTAAAATTCGGGTCGTTGCCGTCGCCAAGACCAGCCGCGAGGCCACCCACTGCAAGCTGTGGCAGGCCGAGGTCGGCATGAACGTCCCGACGACGCTGCCCGACTCGGAGATGATTCACCGCTGGACCAACGGCGTGCCCGGCTACTCGACGCCGGTGCTGTTGGGACGGCGCGGCTTTACCGGCGGCTCCGAGGCGCTGCTCGACGACCCGCGTGTGGCCGAGTCGCCAGCCATGATTTCGTTCTTTGTGCGGCTGGCCGAGGGCGACGACGCCATGCGTATCGACATCCCGGCTTACTGTGTCGAGTGCGACGACCGGCTGGCCGACCTGGACGCCCAGGTGCTCGACCCGCGCTACGACATCGCGCCCATCATTCGGCTGCTCCAGGCCGACTACGGCGGCTTCGAAGTCTACAACGCCCTGCTGTACGGCGTGGACCGCGAGGTCCGTCTCAACCGCACGATGATGAGCGAGGTCTACCTGCGCCTGATCGCCGAGCTAACCGTCTGCGAGGTGCGCCTCGACCGAAGCGACCGCCGCTTCGCCTAAGGACAC
>JAHCIE010000627.1 GCA_026129385.1 Anaerolineae bacterium | reverse complement strand
AGTCGCAGTTGCTCATCTCGTCGCTGGCTGACGACGGCACGTCCCAGGTTCTGATTGTCGACCTGGCCTCGCGCAGCCTGAGTACCTTCAACGATGTGATCGGAGCCAATCGCGGCAGCGGCGGCCTCCACCGCGCGCACGAAGCCAATCTTTACGCCTGGTGCGGCGTTGGGCGGCAAGGCGGTGTGTACGGGGTGGGGCCATAAGGGCAGAGTGGACGGCAATCGATGCATAGGCGGGGGCGCGGCGACCGACGCCGCGCCCCTAGCATTTTCCTTCATCCACCGAATGGCGTCGTTGAATCATCCGTCTGCCTGTTGGCAGAAGCTGCTGCGTCCGTATACTTGGGGCGATGGAAGCGACGAAGGATGCAGGCCCCGTGCCGGCCGTCTGGCCCTTGGTTCTTCGTCAATGGTCGGATGGAGAGAGCGATGCTGCAGCCCAATACACTGACCGACTGGACCACGTCCGCCTGGCGCGACGAGGCGCTGGCGTGGATCGACGCGAGTCTGGCGCGGCTGAGCCGCCGCCGTGCCGGCCCCGTCGAACAGCCCCACGTTCGTCCCTGGTCGACGGTGATAAGCGTGCCGACGGACGCAGGAACGGTCTACTTCAAGGCCGTGGGATGCATGGCCGCCCACGAGGTGGCGCTGACGGTCGCCCTGGCGCGCTGGCGGCCCGACGTCATGCCGCCGGTCCTGGCGGCCAATGAAGCGCGCGGCTGGCTGCTCATGCCTGATGGTGGGCCACGGCTGCGGGAGATCATCCGCGCCGACCGCGACCTGGGCCATTGGGAACGGCTGCTGCCGTTGTACGCCGAGGCGCAGATGGACCTGGCCGACCGGGTGACGGACCTGCTGAGCCTGGGGACGCCGGACCGGCGGCTGGATCGGCTACCTGCGCTGTACGCGGCGCTGCTGGCGGACGAGGGCGCGCTGCGGGTGGGGCAGGAGCCGGGGCTGACGACCGGGGAGTACGCCCGCCTGCAGGCCGATGTCCCGCGCTTCGCCGCGCTGTGTGAGGAGCTAGCGGGTCATGGCATCCCGGCATCGCTGCATCACGGCGACTTCCACGATGGGAACATTTTTACCCGTGACGGCGCATACCTGTTCTTCGACTGGGGCGACAGCGTCGTGAGTCACCCCTTCTTCTCGCTACGGACGGTGAGCGTGAGCCTGGAGATGAGCCTCGACCTGCCGGAGAATGCGCCTGAGTTTCAGCGCCTGGTCGACGCCTACCTGGAACCGTGGACGCGGGCCGTGCCCCGCTCGGCGTTGCGGGCGGCCTATCCGCTCGCGCACCGCGTGGGCGTCATCAACGGCGCGCTGACGTGGCACGCGGCGGTCTCAGCGCTGCCCGAACCGCTCCGCGAGGAGTACGCCGAGCCGGTGCCCGCGCTGTTGCAGGAGTACCTGGGTCTGGCGTAGGTGAACTACGGAACACACGAAAACGCGGCATAGTACAGGAGTTCCGTGATGAACCGACTGCGCAATCTCACCCCGCTCTTGTTTGAGTACCCCCACTTTCGCTGGCTGTGGTTGGCGCGAGTCGTGTCCCAGGCGGGGGACATTGCGGGCTACGTGGCGATGATGCTGTTCGTGCGCGAGTTGAGCGGCAGCAGTGGGGCGGCCCTAGCCGGGCTGGCCGTCGCTCAGGGCCTGCCCGTGTTGCTGGTGGGGCCGTTTGCGGGCGTGGTGGCCGATCGCTTCCAGCGCAACCATGTGCTGATCGCCAGCGACCTGATGAACGCGGCGCTGTACCTGGCGCTACCCTTCGCAACGACCACGTGGCAGGTATATGCAGTAGCGCTGCTGGCCCGGCTGGCGTTGACGTTCTTCAACCCGGCTCGCGCCGCGCTCTTGCCCGATTTGCTGCCCAAGAGCCGCCTCGTGGCGGCCAACGCCTTTATGCAGGCTACCTTCTCGGCCATGCTCATCGTAGGGCCAGCCGTTGGGGCGATGCTGGTCGCTGCCTTTGGCTATACAGCGGCCTTCTGGTTCAACGCGGCCAGCTTCGCCCTCAGTGCGGTCTTCGCCAGCCGCATTGTCGCG
>JAHCIE010000626.1 GCA_026129385.1 Anaerolineae bacterium | reverse complement strand
GCCTCGTCACTCGCCAGGAACAGGGCGGCGGCGGCGATGTCCTCGGGATAGCCCGCGCGGCCGATGGGGATGGCCGTGGCCCACTTCTCCGCGTATAGCGGCTCGTCGCGCAGGTTACGCTCGTTGACGATGGAGCCGGGGGCGATGGCGTTGATCGTGATGCCGTAGGGACTCAGCTCCACCACAAGGTTGCGGGCCAGCATCCGCACGCCGGCCTTGGTCATGCCGTAGGCCGACAGGTGCTTGACGGCCTGCACGCCGGTGACCGACGCGGTAAGTACAATGCGCCCACCGCGCCCCTGACGAATCATCTGGCGGGCGGCAGCCTGGGTCAGGAAGTAGGTTCCCTTGAGGTTGACGGCCACCACGCGGTCGAAGCTATCCTCGGTGGTGTCGAGGAACGCCCCCCAGGTGGTGATGCCCGCGTTGCAGCAGCAGATGTCAAGGCCGCCGAAAGTGTCGACGCAGCCCTCGACCATCGCCTGGCAGTGGGCGACGACGGCCGAGTCGCCGCCGAAGGCGACCGCCCGTGCGCCCGTGTCCCGCAACCCGGCCGCGGCCTGCTCGGCCAGGTCGGCGTCGATGTCGTTGATGAGCACCGCCGCCCCCGCCCGTGCGAAGGCCGTCGCCATCGCCAGCCCGATGCTCGTCCCTGCCCCCGTGACGAGGGCGACCTTGCCGGTCAGGTCGGTCATGTAGCCTCTCTCATGCTTATCTGGCTGTAGCTGTCCTTCGAGCCTCAAGGGCCTGCCAAAGGCCAATGAAGTCCCGCCAGCTCGCCGCTTCTGACTCGAGTTTGGCTCGGCGGATAATGGGATTTCCGACAATGTTGAACAGTCGGTAGCCATAGAGGCGATCAACGGTATCCAAGTCGATGATTCCATCGTCGACCATGACCTTGATGCGCTCAAACAACCCCATGTACTGTTCCACCATGATCCATTCAGCTTGCGTAGCTGGACCATGAGTCTCATCTGCCCATCCGCCACCAGGCCGCAGACGCCTATGCACTTCTTGGTGCCGCTGGAAGGCGTCATCGAGCCGAAGCAGGAAATCGCCCTTCGCCGTCTTCTGGCCTGCGCGTAGCTGAAGCGCCGCATACCATACGCCGACGAGCGTAATGAGCACAGCGATGGCAGCTACAAGCGCATTCACCATCTCCCATTCCATCGTCGTTCCTCCGACACCAATTCACGTTGGTGTGAATACGCTGGTAATAGGTCTACAGCCCCGTTGTCATGCCGCCTGCATTACGCAAGACGACTCAGGGTAGCCTCGTGACCATCGACTGTCACCCCGACGATAGGAGGGGCCTCCGGGGCGACCACAGCAGAGATGCCTCCTGCCGTCGGCATGACAGTCGATGGTGTCTTGCCTGCCTCATGCCCATCAGGGTATGGGTCTCGGAGTGACGGTCGAACGAGTGTAGCTTAACGTGACCTCCGCCCATGGGCGGTATAACACTTCTTCCCGTCGTGGCTTCGTGCCTTCGTGTCCTTTGTGATTATCAACGGCAGATGGCCTGCGAACTTGGTTACAGCCCAACGGTGGTCGGTGGTCCGTGGTCGGTGGTCATCGGACGTAGAAGAACAGTTCCCCCGCCTGGAGCCAGTGGTACTTCTGGCGTGGGTAGCGACGGTCCATGTCCTCGGCCAGCATGGCCGGGCTGAGGCGGTTGCCCGCAAACAGGTCGTTGTGAAGCGGCAGGAACACGTCCGCGCCGAGGGCCGCCACCACGTCGGCCGCCTCCTGGGGATACAGGTTGCCCACGATGTCCCGCTGCTCGCGCCAGTAGTCGCGCCCGTTGACGGGCAGCGCGGCAATGTCCACCCGCCGGCCCTTGAGCGCGTCCAGTAGCTCCGGGACGAGCACCGTGTCGCCGGAGTGGTACAGGGTCACGCCATTGAGGTCGACCAGATACCCCAGGTAGCGATGCTGGCCCGCCGCGTCGCGCTCGACGGCGTAATGCGCGGCGGGGATGGGGATGACCGTCAGCGCGCCCAGGGTCAGCGACTGGCCCACCGGCGCGGCGTGGACCCGGTCATCGCCCACGCCCG
>JAHCIE010000625.1 GCA_026129385.1 Anaerolineae bacterium | reverse complement strand
GCCAGGAGCAGGCCCAGGACCGTCAGCGAATACATGCGTGCCACCTGCGAGTAGTAGATTAGCAGCGGGGCAAGAGCCACGTAGGTTGCGGCCAGCAGGCCCACCGTCTCCGCGGCACTCCGGTGGCGACCGACCCAGGCCCGCCCTGCCTGATACGCCAGGGGCACGCAGGCTACCCCCGCCATGAGGGACAGGTAGCGTAGGATGAACTCGCTATGGCCCAGGGCCAGGAAGGGGCGCAGGGCAAGGTAGTAACCTGGCGGGTGTACATCTTGCGCAGTGAGGTAGGCGATATCGCTGAAAGGCAGCTGGCTGATCGCGAGTGACCACCCTTCATCCCAGGCAATAGGCGGCCAGGCCAGGCTGTACACGCGCAGCCCAAAAGCGACTACCAGCAGTCCGACCAGAAGAGGCAGGCGGACGCGCTTGAGTTCAAACGAGCGCGAAGTCATTCCATTATTCCGAGGGAGGCTGGCTCCCCTGCAAAGTACGCCAGATTATACCACCGAATAGGCCCTGGACAAGCCTGGGGCCTTCGCTGTCAAACCTTAACGTGGCTTGACTCATCCCCTCGGGTCCCTATAATCCCCAGGTACACCGGAGGCCTCCCTCATGCCTGCTGTAGCCGACCCCACAACCCTGGCGGCCCTCCCTATCTTTCGCGGCCTGACCTGGGAGCAACTCACCTGGGTCAATGCCCGCCTGCGCCGACAAGCCTACGCTGCGAACGCGATCATCTTCCCCGTGGAGCAGCCCGCCGAGGTTGTGTACATTATCCTGAGCGGGACGGTCCGTATCCACGTAGAGCAGGCGACGGGGACAGATGTCATCATCGATATCGGGGGCACGGGCGATATCCTGGGCGAGATGGCCCTGATCGAAGGGGTGGGTCGCTCAGCCAGCGCCAGCACCCTGGAGGAGTCGATTCTGCTGTGGCTCGATCGCGCCTCATTCATGGAGGCGCTGCGTAGCATGCCCGACTTCACCCTCAATCTGGTGCGCATCCTGTCCGTGCGGTTGCGCCTGGCGAATGAGCGCATTCAGGGCTTTGCCGCGCTAGATGCCTATGGCCGGGTCGCGCGGACTCTCCTTGCCTACAGCCATCGCTACGGCCAGCGGCTGCCGGGCGGTGAGATGGTCATTCCCATTCGCCTTACCCAGAGCGATATTGCCGAGATGGTCGGCGCGTCCCGTGAGCGGGTCAACCAGATCATGTCGTACTACAAGCAGCGGGGTTATCTCTCCGTCGATCGAAACTATCGCATCGCCATCCACGACCCCGAGGCGTTGGCGAAGCACTGTGAGTGAGCCAGGAGATTCCATGACCAATCCCCTCGATCAGCGTCTCCTCGATGCCATCGATGCCCAACGCGCGCTCATCTTCGACGTATCCGACCAGATTCACGCCCACCCCGAGCTGCAATATCAAGAGGTCTTTGCCGCCGACTTGCTGACCCGTACCTTCGAGGCGTATGGCTTTGCCGTCGAGCGTGGTGTGTGCGACATGCCTACCGCCTTCGTCGCCCGCATGGACAGCGGCAAGCCCGGCCCCACCGTCGCCTTTCTGGCCGAGTATGATGCGCTGCCTAACCTGGGCCACGGCTGCGGCCACAATCTCATCGCGGCGTCGACGGTGGCCGCCGGGTTGGGGATGCGTGAGGTGCTGAGCGACGCGGGTGGGCAGGCCATCGTCTTCGGTACGCCCGCCGAGGAGGGCGGCGGCGGCAAGATACCCATGGTCAACGCCGGCCTCTTCCAGGGCGTGGATGCCGTCCTCATGGTTCACCACGGCGGGGACAAGAGCAGGGTTCCCACTGAGACTGGCACAGGCTCCTGCCTCGCGACGTCGCAGCGCCAGTACGAGTTTTTCGGTCAAACAGCCCATGCTGCCCACGACCCGTGGAATGGCATCAATGCCCTTAACGCCGTCATCCACCTGTTCCTCGGTATCGACTCGTTGCGCCAGCACATTCACGACACGGCGCGCATCCACGGCATCATCACCCACGGCGGCGACGCGCCCAACGTCGTGCCGCGCTACGCCGCCGCCGCCCTGCTCATC
>JAHCIE010000624.1 GCA_026129385.1 Anaerolineae bacterium | reverse complement strand
GGCTTCCCATCCCGCTACGACCGAGCGTCGCCGCCGCCTCAGCGGTCCCAGGCGTAGCGATACTGGGTGACGACATTGCCATACGGGTCGCGGAGGGTGACGGTGTCGCCGTGGTCGCTCCACATCTCGCTGTCGAGGCCAGCGTGGAAATCGGCGATGGTTGGCCCGACGAAGTCCGGCCCCGCGCCAGTCCACACCCGCACACGGTAGCCCGGCGCGAGGGTGACGTAGGGCAGGGTGTAGCTGTTGCCAGCCGCGTCGGACAGCGTCCAGCCGTCTAGATTCACCGGTGGGCCGAAGTTCTCCAGCTCCACGAACTCGAAGGCCGTCGCGTTGCACTCGTCGGGGAAGGGGTTCGTGCCGGGCTGCGTCTGGCTGGCGCGCAGCCACCCCAGGCGCACGCCGCGCCCGCCCTGCTGACCATCGTTGACACGCGGCAGAATCGTCGCCGCCTGCTTTGCCCGGTCACGGGCGTTGTTGGGGCGGCACATCTCCACGCTCACCCCGTCCACCTCCATGCGCAGCGTGTCGCCCGGCGTGCCCGTTACCTGGAAGCGCACTCGCAATGTCTGCCCGCGATAGCTCGTCAGGTCCATCTCGACGCGCTGCCAATCGCCATCGTTGACCCGCGCCGGGCGCAGGGCGTAGGCAATGGGGGAGCCGTCGCCCATCTCAACAGCGACGCTCTGGCGGCTCAGCGGCTGCCCAGCGGCGATCGGCGCGGGTGAGTCTGGCCCATCGGCCGAGCGCCTCACCCAGAAACGTAGCGTGGCGCGGTTCACGTCGGCCGGGATGGTGACGTCGTGCCAGGCCTCGGCCAGCATCCCGGTCGCGGGCGCGGGTCCACCCAATCGCAGCGCCGACTGTCCCTCCTTGGCCCGCACCGTCGACACCTCGACCATACCGCCGGGGCCGACGCGCCAGTCGCCAGCCGACTCGAAGCCGCCGTCGGGTATTCCCTCCCAGCAACCCTTCGCCGGAGTATCGGGAGCCGGTGTCGGGGGCACAACCGTCGGCGTAGGGCCAGGCGCTGGCCCGACCGTGGGCGGCGGCAGAGGCACGGCGGGGCGCGGGGCGACTGTCGGCGGCCAGGCGTCGGTGGGCGAGCCGATCACGCGCAAATCGGCCGTGTCCCAATATGAGTCATTATGCTTGACGGCGATACGAGGCTTGCTGCGGGTGTAGACCGTCACTGTATCCGACTGGGCGATGGCGCGTACCGTCAGCTGCACCCAGCGATCGTAGGCATCGGTGCGCGCCTCGGACCACACGATGCCATCGGGCAGGGCCACGCCGCGGGCGGTGGGCGCACGGCCCTGGGGGTCGATGCCGATCATCACGGCGTAGTCGCCGTTGGTCAGTCCGCGACAGCCCTGCGCTCCATCGGCAGGCGAGATGCAGATGTTATCGCACTCGCTGCTCCACACCTGCACCCACACCGAGAACTCCAGCGTCGCGCCGATGGGTACGTCAGTCACGGTCTGATAGATGCCCGCATCGTGGACGGCCCACGAGTTGAAGACCTTCTGACCGAAGTCGCCGTGCAACACGCGGATGCTCGGCAGCCCCAGGAACTCGCGGCTCCACTCCGGTCGCCGCGCGTATTCGTTCCTGGCGTCCATAACGTACCACGGTTTCCAACCCAGGGCGACATTGACCGCGCCGTCTTCGCGTTGGCTGAAGCCATCCTCGAAATTGGGATTGACCAGGAGATTGCCGCCCAGGGACATGGCCGCGCCGGGCGTGGGGCCGTCGGGCGCCGGGGTGGGCGTATCGCCCCATGCGGGCCACGCGCCGACGGCCAGGAGAAGCAGCGCGCCGCCGACCAGGGCAACGCGGCGCATCACGTTGAGCATAGCGCCTCCTACGGGAATTATACTCCCATTTCCAGGGCGCTCTGGGATATACTTGTCGGCGAGATGTTGGCTACGGGCCGAGGAAAACGGCTATACTGGGTAGGGGACTTGCTTCACGCCAGAGCCGAGACACTGCCCTCGTGTGGGATGGCCGCAGTCCGCGCCCCGCTTCTAGACACGATGGCAGGAGGATGCCCATGCCCGAGAGCGCGCGCCGTGTC
>JAHCIE010000623.1 GCA_026129385.1 Anaerolineae bacterium | reverse complement strand
CCATGATCAACGACAATATGCACCAGTGGCGGGTGCGGCCCTACCTGGTGATGCTGCCCGCCCTCGTGCTGGCTGTGGCGACGCTGGCGATTAACTTCCTGGGCGACGGCCTCAACGACGCCCTCAACCCGCGCTCGCGGTCCAGCGCCGGGAAGTAGAGCACTCAATGACAACGTACACCGAGCGTCAATCCCAGGAACGCGACGTCCGCGACCTGCTGAGCCTCAAGGGGCAGGTGGCGATTATCACCGGGGCGGCGGGCTGGTTGGGGGCGGCCATGAGCCGCGCCCTGGCCGAGGCGGGCGCGACCGTCGTCGTTACCAGTCGCAGCGAGGCCCGGGCCGCCGAGCTGGCCGAGTCGCTGCCGGGTAGCGGCCACCTGGGTCTGGCCCTGGCGCAAGACGACACCGACGGTCTGGACGATTTCGTTGCCGGCGTGGCGCGGCGACTGGGGCGGGTGGATGCGCTGGTGAACAACGCCTATGGGGGGACGGGGCCGAGCATCGACCAGACGACGGCGGCCGACTTCGACCGCAGCTATCATACCGGCGTCACGGCCTACTTCATCCTGGCGCGGGCGGTGGCAAATCACCTGCGCGAGCGCGGCGCGCCTGGCTCGATCATCAACATCGCCAGCATGTACGGCGTTGTCGCCAGCTACCCCAACGCCTACGTCGGCTACAACATCAACAGCCCGGCCCACTACCACGCCCTCAAGGGCGGCCTGGTGCATCTGACGCGGCATCTGGCGGCCTACTGGGCGGCCTACAACATCCGCGTCAACGCTCTCAGCCCCGGACCGTTCCCCCCGTCGCGCGTCAACGACGCCAATCCTGGCTTCATTGAGCGTTTGGAGGAGAAAGTGCCGCTGGGCCGCGTGGGGCGACCCAGCGAGTTGAAAGGGGCGGTGGTCTTCCTTGCCAGCGACGCCAGTAGCTACGTCACCGGCCAAAACCTCCTGGTGGATGGAGGGTGGACAATCTGGTAGGGATAGCCGCTACGGGGTGTTGTAGACGAAGGCGCTAGAGCCGTTCTCGTAGAAGATGCGCAGCTGATTGCCGTTGACGCTGTACGTCTCGGCCGCCGCCAGACGCACCGTGTAATCTTGGGCCTGTTGCCGGATCCAATCTGGCTGGTCGCAGTTGCGGGCGAAGATGCGCGGACGGATAATCGAGATGCTGGCGCCGTTGGTGCTATAGGGCGCATCATAGTCGAGGCAGGGCGCGGAGCCACGCACGATGCCATCCGTGCCGAAGACGGCGGTGATGGGCGGCCCCTGGATCCAGGTTGGGTTCGACTGGGGACCGAAGTTGACGAGCTGCCAGGTGCGCCCCGTCAGGTCTCCCCCCGTCGCGCTGCCGCCCCATTGCAGGGTCAGGAACGTGTTGCCGACGGGCGCGCCAGATGGGTCGCGCCCGAATACCTCCAGGCGGAAGAAGCCGCCTCCTGGGGGCGGATTGAAATTGAGCGAGGCCTGGAAGAAGGATGGCTGGCCCGGCGAGCCAGTCACGGGAAACGAGCCTTCGCCCAGGCTGCGGTTCGACGGGTCGGTGAAGCGAAAGAACAGCACGCCGCCGTTGGGGAAGATGGTGGTGTCGCCGGCAATGCTCACGGGGCTGCCGACGAAGGACTCGGCGGGCGGCGAGGTGATATTGATGGACAGATCCTGTGACGACGGCGACACGAGCAGGTCGACGCTTGTGGTCGCAAGGATGTTGCCAGCGACGTCTTGATCCCACACTTGAAGCCGAATGGGTCGGCCGTCGGGCGGGACGGGGAAGGTCAGGCTCACATTGAAGGCTGACCCACCGCCAGGGAGCGGGCTGACGCCGAAGGTCCCCGCCGTCAGTGGCGCGCCGTTGAGGTCCGTGAATCGGTAGTTGAGGAAGCCCTGGGCGGGCCGACGGCTGGTGACACCGGTGATGACGACGGGGCTGCCCACCACCGTGCCCGGCGCGGGCGAGCCAATCGTAATGCCCTGCTCGGCCGGCGGCGGGGCGGGCGTAGCTGTGGGCGGGGGGGGGTTGAAGGTCAGCAAGACCTGGGAACTGGCCCGCGCCGTACCGTTCGCCTCCTGGTCGACGACAAAC
>JAHCIE010000622.1 GCA_026129385.1 Anaerolineae bacterium | reverse complement strand
GCCACCTGGCGGCCGCCCTCGGCGATGGCTGGTGGAACCGGGTCATCGGCCTGGCGACCGACGACCCCGCCGCCCTCGACGCCATCCTGATCTTCTTTGCCGACCACGGCGTCACGCCTAACATCGACCTGTCGCCCGCCACCTACACGCCCGGCCTGGCCCGTCTCCTGGCGGCGCGCGGTCTGTCCCTGGACGAGGTGAGCACCATCCTCGCCGGCCGCCCCACCCCACCGCGCGGTGCGGACCCCGACGGCGTGGTGATACGCGAGGTGGGGGTAGATCAGGCCGACCTGGCCGCCGACCTGTGGGCCGATGGCTTCGGCGTCCAGGGTCCGCAGCGCGACCTGGCCCGCCTGATTCGGCGCGGCTCTTTCCAGGTAGCGGCTAATCGGCGTTATATCGCCTACGTTGAAGGCGTGCCGGTCGCCCTGGCCGCCCTGTACATCCAGGACGGCGTCGGCTACCTCAACGTGGCGGCCACCCTGCCACCGTATCGTGGGCGCGGCATCCACGCCGCCCTGACCCGCCGCCGCGTGCTCGACGCCCTGGACGCGGGCTGCGACCTGCTCATGGGTCACACGGCGCGCTTCGCCACCACCAGCCAGAACAACATGGAGCGGCGCGGCCTCCAGATCGCCTACAACCAACTTACCTTCACGCGACTCCCCCCCTAGACCTGTCAGGCTTCTGAAAACCTGACAGGTCTGGCCCAAACGGCGTATAATTGGGCGTCCTCACTACCCCGCCCAGGAGCCTTCTATGTCCGTGCAGAAACTCCCCTCGTACAGCGAGGCATTTTCCGACTGGTATAGCGAGATTATCATGCGCGCCGAGCTGGCCGATGTCCCGCCCCGCGTGCCCGAGCAGTTGCGCGGCTTTATGGTCCTGCGCCCCTACGGCTACGCCCTGTGGGAGAACCTCCAGAGCGCGCTCGACGGCATGTTCAAGGCCACCGGCCACAAGAACGCCTATTTCCCTGTCCTCATCCCCCTCAGCTTCATCTCGAAAGAGAAGGAGCACGTTGAGGGCTTCAAGCCGGAGCTGGCCGTCGTCACCCACGGCGGCGGCGAGGAGCTGGCGGAGCCGCTAGTCGTCCGACCCACATCGGAGACGGTCATCGGCCACATGTACGCCCAATGGATTCGCACCTATCGCGACCTGCCCGTGCTCATCAACCAGTGGGGCAGCGTGCTGCGTTGGGAGAAACGTACCCGCCCGTTCCTACGCACCGCCGAATTCCTGTGGCAGGAGGGCCATACCGCCCATGCCAGTGAGGAGGAGGCCGAGGCCGAGACCTTGCAGATGCTGGACGTGTACCGCACCTTCGCTGAGGACTGGGCCGCCGTCCCGGTACTGACCGGCCGCAAGAGCGACAGCGAGAAGTTCGCGGGCGCGCTCCGCACCTACACCATCGAGTCTCTCATGCCCGACGGCCGCGCGTTGCAGTCGGGCACGTCCCACAATCTGGGCCAGAACTTCGCCAGGGCCTTCGACATCCAGTACCAGGACCGCGACAATACGCTCAAGTATTGCTGGACCACCAGTTGGGGGCTATCCTGGCGCATGCTCGGCGCGACCATCGGCATCCACGGCGACGATAAGGGCCTCAAGTTCCCGCCCCGCCTCGCCCCCACCCAGGTCGTCATTGTCCCCATCTGGAAGTCCGACGACGAGCGCGCTCTGGTCATGGCCGCCGCCGCCCAGGTCAGGGCCGCCCTGCCGAAGGATGTCCGCATCGAGGTCGACGACCGCGAGGGTCTGACGCCCGGCTTCAAGTACAACGACTGGGAAATGCGTGGCGTGCCCATTCGCCTGGAACTGGGACCGCGCGACGTGGAGAAGCGCCACGTGGTGCTGGCCCGCCGCGATGTGGCCGACAAGTCGGGTAAGGAGTTCGTCGGCTGGGATCAGCTAGCCGAGGTCGTGCCCGCCCGCCTGGACGACATCCAGGCCAGCCTGTTCGCCCGCGCCAGGGAGAAGCTGGCCCTGGCGACATGGGATGTCGAGAGCTACGAGGAGTTCAAGGGCAAGATGCCGGAGACAGGCGGCTTTGGCTTCGTGCGCGCCTACTGGGCGGGCAGCGACGAGGACGA
>JAHCIE010000621.1 GCA_026129385.1 Anaerolineae bacterium | reverse complement strand
CCCGACCGAGCTTCTCGTAAATGAGGGCGTCGATAACCGCTCCGGCCTCGGCGGGTGGCCGGCGCAAGACTTCGGCCACCCGCGCCGCCAGGTTGGGCGGGGCGATGGCCAGGTCGGCAGCGAGGCGGTCCAGCCAGCGGAAGCCCAGGTGCGGCAGGTAGACGCGGTTCAGGCCCATCAGGCTGAGCAGAATCGCCTTCTCGGCCTGCACGAAGTCGTCGTACAGGAGCAGGCGGTCGTCGCGATATAGCATCTTCTGGCGCGCCCAGCGCGAGCGGAAGCCCACATGCTCGCGGACCATCGCCTCGGCCAGGCCGTCGGGGTAGTCGGCGACGGTCGCCCGCCACGCTGCGACGAGGTCGCCGCCGTGCAGGGGCAGAGCGTACTGGATGATGGCGATAAGGTCCTGCTTGACCAGCGCGGTATCGTAGCCCTCCACCACGTCGGCCAACCACTGCTCGGTCCCGTCCACCAGGCGGTGACTGATCTGGAACTCGACGCCCGCCACCTGTACATCGTCCGACCACTCGGCGTTCTCGTCGTCGTAGGGATAAAGGTTGACGAGCGTCCCCACCTGGGTCGCGGCCGCGCAGCGCGCATCATCGCTCGGCGCAGTATCCCAGAAGATAGTCATCTCCACGTCGGAGTAGCGGTCGGCCCAGCCGCGCGCCACCGACCCGGCCAGCAGCACGGCCCGCACACCGGGCAGAGCGGCATAGACGGGGGCGACGCGCTCCGCCAGGGCCAGCCGCCACGCGCTCGCTGCATTGAGATCGTCGCGCGCGACCATCAGCTCAGACACCACACGTCGGATAGGGCCTTGGGGAACAGGACATCGGTCAGGACACGCGCCGTCTGATTCTCCGGATAGCAATCGGCATAGGCCGCCTCGACTTCGTCCAGGGCACGATAGCCGAACAAGACCTGGAGGAAAGTCAGGTGCGGGAAGCGCACGTCGCCCCCTTCATCCCGCGACGGCTGCCAGGCCTCGACGTGGGTCAGGCGGCCATGCTCGAAGGTCAGGCACACCCCGCCACGATAGAAGCTGATGCGCAGGTCGCCGCTGTGCCCGGCCGCGACGGACGCGGCCAGCCGCCCTTCCAGGACAGGGCGGATGTGCAGCAGGAAGGCCGCCACATCGGGGACGCGCATGTAGTAGGCGTAGGGCGCGCTGACCCGTGGCAGGCGGTTGCCCAGGACGGTATACACCGGGTGGTCGCTGCCCAGCCAGAAGCCGAAGGACTGCATCGGCGGTCCCGGGCGTCTCGCGGCCAGGGCCTCGCCTGCCGCCCACAGGTAGCGGATGACCGACGGCGTGACGGCCAGCCACGACACGCCCGGCTTGACCTCGTAGAGTTGCGCGGCGAACATGTCGCCCCACAGCTGCGGCGCGTGACCGACAAAGCCGACCGGCTGCCCATCGGGGGCCTCGATGGCGCACACATCGAGGCGGCCGCCGCTTTGCTCACTCTTGCCGAGCAGCTCGTAGCGCCAGGTGTCGCTATCACGCGGGCAACTGACCAGGTAGCGGCGCTGGCTCGCGGCGTACAGGTCATGGATGAAGGGCAGATCGTCGGCCGTCGCCGGGCGTACCCGGTACGCCTCGGCCTCGCCGTCGCGCAGGCGCGGCAGGTGGGAGACGTAGCCCGCCCGGCCACCGCCCAGGCCCAGGGCCATGTCATAGCCGAACTGGCGGTAGTAGAAGGGGATGCCCGTGATGGCCTGGGCCAGGTGGCCGCGCGCCGCGCTCCAGGCGTGGACCACCTCCATCTGGCGACGCACCAGGCCGCGCCGCCGATACTCAGGCAGCGTACCCACTAATTCAACGCGGCCGACGCCGAAGGGAATACCGCCATACGTCCAGGTCTGGGGAATGAGATTCAGCGACGAGACGATGGTTCCGCTGCGGCGGTCTTCGACAAGGGTGAAGTCATCGGGGCGCAGGGTGGGATGGGGGCGTGTCAACAAGTCGCGGGTCCACACGCCGGCCGCGATATCCGGCTCCGGCGAGCCGGGGTTGCGGTGAATCTCGGCGTTGAAGGCCGCCAGCGCCGTCGCGTCCGATACTCGCCCGTGCCTCAGGAGCAGGCCGT
>JAHCIE010000620.1 GCA_026129385.1 Anaerolineae bacterium | reverse complement strand
CACGTCGGCGGGGGCGAGGTTGACGGTCATGCGGCCACGCGGGAAGATGAGGCCGTTGTTAGCGATAGCTGCCCGCACCCGCTCCTTGCTCTCGTTGACGGCCGCGTCGGGCAGGCCGACGATGACGAACGAGGTCATGCCGGGCGCGATGTCGACCTCGACGGCGACGAGGTGCCCCTCCAGACCGACAAGCGCACAGCTCTGAACCTTCGCCAGCATAGGCCTCTCCTCGCCGCGATAGCGCGTCTCGCAGCCGAGGCTAGGTTACCCTGTCGTAGCGTGTTCGTCAAATCCCTGACGCAGTGCCCGCCGCCTGCAACAGGCGCGGAATGTCGACGGCCTGCCCTGTCAGGTTGGATTGGACGGCCGCCTGCACGACAGCCATGGCGGTCAAGGCGTCCATGCCACTCACTTCGGGTGGGCCGCTGTTGCGGACGCAGCGCGCGAAATCGGCCAGCGCGTCCTGAATGGGGAGGATGGGGTCGGCGTAGGACACCGGTGGCACAAGCCAGTTCGCCGTGGGGCGGTTCAGCGGCTCGCCACTGACACTTAGGCCCTCGTAGCGGTCGTAGATGCCGATGGCGGCATCGCCGTAGACGCGAATCCAGGCAGCTCTCGCGCTGGCGTAGCCGGAGCCGAGGTAGCCGAGTATGCCGCTCTCGAACTCCAACAGGGTGACGGTGGTATCGTCAATCGGCGCCTCAATGACCTGGCGTTTCTGCCAGCCCTGAACGCGCCGGATCGGCCCCAACAGGTATTGGAGCAGGTCAATGTGATGGATGCCGATTTGAGTCAGCGGGCCGCCAGGAACCTGGGCGCGCTGCCATCGCCACTCGGTAGGGGCGAGAGTCAGGCCGCCGGGCGTGGAGACGTTGGCGTCGACCATGAGCAGCCGGCCGAGGACGCCGCTGTCTAGCATATGCTTCAGGGTGCGAATCGGCTGCTCCCAGCGGCACTCGTGATCGACGGCCAGGATGAGACCGCTGTCGCGCACGGCCTGTACGACCTGGATACCCTCAGCGAGGGTCGCCGTCAGGGGCTTGTCTACGAAGACGTGCTTGCCGTGTTCGATGGCCGCCATGATTTGCTGGTAATGGTCTCGATTAGGAGTAATGAGGGCGACGGCCTCAATCGAGGCATCCTCCAGCATCTCGTGATAGCTGGCGACAGGTTGATAGCCGTACTGGGTAGCGAATGCCTCCCGGGCGGCAGGGGCGCGGGCAAAACACTTGGTGACGCGAACCTGGGGCGTGACGGCCGCTGCCTCGGCGATGCGTGTCCCCCAGTACCCGAGACCCACGAGGCCCATGCGCACAGGATACGAGTCGAGACCCATTCAGCCTCCATCATGCCCGCCAGCCCTTATTCCGAGTGTTGCAGCCAGACAGCGGCGGCGCCCACCAGGCCTGGCTGCGCCACGTCAGCAAGCCCCAGGCGAACCCGCGACCACGGGACCAACCCACACTGCTGCGCGATGACCGCCATGACGCCGGGGCGGAACAGGTTCCAGCGGCGCATAACGCCGCCCCCCAGGGCGATACAGTCGGGAGCAAACATGGTAACTAGATTCGCCAGCCCGATGCCCAGGTAACGCGCGGTGCGCTCGATGGCTTGCTGCGCCAGCGGGTGTCCAGCTTCGGCCAGGTCGCACACCCGTCGCGCATCCCAATCGGCGTCACCGCCGTGGCTCTGCGCCCAAGCGGCCAACGCGCTGCCGCTGGCGAGACTCTCCCAGCAGCCATGCGCGCCGCAGAAGCAGGCCGGGCCGGAGGGATCCACCACGTGGTGCCCCAGCTCGGGATGACAGCCGTCGACGCCGCGATACAGCCGCCGGGCCAGGACCATGCCCGCGCCGATGCCGGTGCTGACGGTGACGTAGATGAGGCGTTCAACGTCACGACCGGCGCCCCAGCGAGCTTCGGCCAGGGTCGCCGCGTCAGCGTCATTCTCGATAGCCGCCGTGACGCCGAACTGGGTGGCGAGGTCACGGGCGGGGGTGTGGCTACTCCAGGTGGGCAGGAAGACGTTGGGGGTTAGCGCGCCAGCCCCGGTCAGGCGGCCGGTGGTTCCGATGCCGATGCCGTCGATGCTGACGCCGTGACGGGCT
>JAHCIE010000062.1 GCA_026129385.1 Anaerolineae bacterium | reverse complement strand
CCACACACCACGCCCCTGCACTATCGTCATTCTAGCCTTGCCAGCTTACCCCGCTCTTGCGCGGCTCTTACGGTCTTCTTCCACCCGACAGGCAACACGAAGGGGTCCCCAACCGTGTGGCTGGGGACCCCTTCGTGTGGTCGTTGGTGGTACGCGCCCTCGGTCAGTCGAGGTCGCCAAGCGCGAGGTGTAGTCGCTGTAGCAGGTAGTTCAGCTCCGTAACCAGCGTCGTGATCCGTTCCAGATCTACCCGCAAGCCGTCGTGGTTGCCAACACCAGGGTGGTGGCCGTTGCCATCGGCCGCCGGACGCAACCCCGATCCATGACCGTTGGTGCCTACCGGCGCATCGGCCCATACCCATCGATTCGCCTCGGGCATCTCCTCAAGAGGCAGCCCCTGCCGAAGCCGCTCGGCCATCCGCGCCAGATGCGGCTCAGGCTCAATCTGCATCTCGCGCCGTAGGGAACTGATCAGCATCTCGTAGGCGCGCAAGGCCAGGCCCGTCTCACCCACTCGGCTGGCATAGCGCATACAGCGCGCCACACCGGCTTCGGAGAGCGGGTATCGAATCAGGCCGCGGCGGCAGGCCGTCACCGCCGCGTGATAGTCGCTGCGGGCGGCGTGAGCGTCCGCCAGCTTGAACAAGATCGTTTCATGGGCCAGCGCCAGGCGTTCACGCTCCACCTGGGCCCAGTCAGCATAGAGATCATCGGGCAGATAGACACCACCATACAGTCGCACCGCTTCGTCGAGACGCTGAAGCGCATGCGGCGCAGTTGGCTCAACATCCGCAGCATTCAGCAGAAGGTCGGCATCCACCCAACATTCGTTGGTGGTTAGCTCAATCGTATCGCCATCCGTATGCACGTACCGACTTGGCGAGCGCGGCGGTCGGTCGGGTTCCAGGGCGCGGCGCAGGTCGCTGGTCGCGATATACAGGTTCCGCTCAGCGGCATCGGCGCTGGCGGTTGGCCAGACCCACTCGGCTAACTGTTCCTTATGGATGGCCTGATTGCGATGGGTCAGGAGAACCTTGGCCAGGGTCAGCGCACGGTGGCTGCCCCAGATCGAGCGCGGGAGAGGCTGCCCCGCACGGTACACCGCGAAGCTACCAAGGGCCTGGAAGCGGAGCGTCATGGATGTCCCCTTGTTCCATTGACTCGGCTATGGCCCCATCCCCGACCGTGAGGTCCCACCACGGCTCGCCCGGGGCCAGCGTCGCCCGCTCCGCGGCGGCGAGGACGGGGCGGCGTTTCACAGCCTATATGTCGATACGGAGTCTCGGTGGGGAAGTGTTACGACGAGTTGCTGAGGGTTCCGAAGGGCCTGGAATCCAAAGCGGCGGCCGGGCAGGCCCTTCCCCTGGGCAGCCCGCCGGAACGCGAGGTTCGCGCACCCCATTCACGAACTGACAGGTCCCACCCCAATCAGGACGTGGCGCTGGCGCGCGGCTGCGAGCGCGCAACGTGACGCTCCTCGCCCCACCAACGAGAAGCCCTAGCGTCGAGACCCCGCCACAATTTGGTCTCAAACCAGCGTCTCGCTGCCCACGTGAGAGCGACCTGACGTCTACGTTTGCTTACTCGATTGCCTATCTTTGTAACGCGATGGTAGCGTCGGGGATACGGCCACACGGATGCATTGCGATCAAATCGCAGGCCCTGTACCTACACCCCGCATGCAAGCTACACCGGCTGCGTCGCACGAGCCAAAGTTGACAAGCGTAGCGGCGCGGTCTATTCTACCCACACTCTGCCGAGGACGGTATCACCTGAATGGAACTCACTGCAGCGGGCCTGGCTCTTGTAGCGGTCGCGGCCGTGGCTGGCGGTGCGGTGAACGCCATTGCTGGCGGCGGTACGCTCATTACCTTCCCCGCTCTGACAGCTGTCGGTATCCCCCCGGTATCAGCAAGTGTGACTAACACCGTTGCGCTGGCGCCGGGCTACCTCGGCGGTGTGATGGCCCAGAAGGGCGACCTGGCCGGGCAGCGGCGGCGGATGCTCATTCTGGCGCCAACGGGCGCGCTTGGCGGCGTGCTGGGCGCGATTCTGCTGCTCAACAGCGGCGAGCAGACCTTCCGCGCCCTCGTGCCGTGGCTCATTCTGATGGCCACCGGCCTGCTGGCCTTTCAGGATCAGATTCGCAATTGGGTGGTACGCCGCCTGACGCAGGCGGGCCAGGACCCCACCCACGAAGCGTGGACCATCCCCCCCGTCTTCCTGGCCGCGGTGTACGGAGGCTATTTCGGGGCGGGCTTGAGCGTCATCCTGCTGGCCGTCCTCGGCCTGGTCATCCACGACACTCTGACGCGCGTCAACGCCTTGAAGCAAGGCGTCGCGTTCGCAGCCAACATCACCGCCGCATTGCTGTTCGTCTTCTCGGGGCAGGTCGTCTGGGAAGCGGCGCTGGTCATGGCCGTCGGCGCGCTGCTGGGTGGCGTGCTGGGCGGGCGGCTGGCCGGCCGCATCCCGGCCAGGCGGCTACGCCAGGTGGTGGTGACCATCGGCGTCATCGTCGCCGCGATCTACCTGTTCCGCTGATCGCGCCGACCAAAGACGAAGGACCACGGACGCTAGAGCAAGACCCCACCTGCTATACGGAAGTTTGCATTGTCAACCGCCGCAGCTGGTACTATGCCCTCAGAAACATCCGCACACCATCGCCGCCCCTTCGCCGGCTCAGGCTTGCCTTGAGGGGCAACGAAGGGACAGCCCCTCGACGGTAGCCGTCAAGCTCCACCACCTCGCCGAAGCCTCCGTACCCCCGCGCCCGCATCAGTGACTCACTATCCCAAATTGCGTCAAATCTCGTCAAGAAGCCTCTTGACAAGGGGGGGGGGGCTGATATAATGTCCGAGCACACCTAGACAGTCAGCAGAAGTGTCACTGCCCGATATGACAAGCTCGCTGGATAGTCTACTGCCGTGGCAGCCAGATGGCCCTAATACCACCGTGGCTCACCTGGCAGCAGGCATCCGCCACCGTGCAAGAGGCGCTCGACCGTCGTGAGCAGTCTGGGGCCACCACTACCACCCTCAGCGGGGGCACTCAGCGCTGCGCTACTTGCGGCCGATCGACTACTATCGCGGCGATGTGGCGGCCTGCCTGGCCGAGCGCGACCACCGGCTCGCCGAGGCCCAGGCCGCGCGGCGGGCTGACTGGGCGTCGCAGCGATCTAGAGGGTAAGGAGCGAGCGACCCTCACTTAAGTCATCGGTCAACTTCTCTCACTTCGTGCCGGGCAGAACAGCTTAGAGATACCAATCCTCGGGCATGAGTGCTACCTCCAAAATGCCCTGGCATCGAGTTCAGCACACAATGGGAGCAAGACAATGGCGACCGAAGAGTGGCTGATTATCCTAGAGAACAACGGGTGGTACTACAGCGGCGGTTTCCCCAACGGCGCCAGCGGCAAGATTGGCGAGCTCATGGGTGCGGGCTTTGTGCTACATAATCTAGTCTTTCCACCACCGGAACGCCGGCTCGTGGGAGATCCCGAACTGCAAAACGGCGATATCCTCGTTTTCGTCCCGACAGATGTCACTGGCTTCATTATTGACACGGCCACAGGCGGCTACGGATATTCTCATGTGGGCCTCGTGTGTGGCAATGAGATGGTTGATGTCAACAACACTAACGACCCGACTCACCCGCAGGTGGAGAGAGTCCCGCTGACGCAGTCGCTAATGAGAAGGCACGTAGGTGTGAGACTCGGCATCAGCCCGTTTCAGTCGTTTCGACTATGCCAAGCGGCACTGGGCAGATTAGGCCAGGGCCTGGACTGGACCGCTTTGTTGACTGGAGGATGGCTCAGCCAGCCGAATACCGACCTATGTACAACTCTCATCATGAGCCTCGATGATATTGGAGTAGACCGCGCGGCACTTGGCCATCGGAGGTTTCGTGTCCCCAAATGACATCGCGCGCTTGTTCCGCGTGCTCTCAAGGTGGCCCGTAATGTGTACTTTCCTCAAGGATCGGCGAATAGTGACGTTGGCCAGCTCAGTGGTCGTAGCGCGGTGATCGAATACTACTTGATGTGACGCGGATGCGGTGCAGTAACCTTCGGGTGCCCATGCTATCCAATCTGCTGCCGACCATAGCTCGTCCCGGCACATTATCGCTCGAAAGATAACAAGGAGGTCATAGCCATGTCGGAAGCCTCTATGCCACAACGCGCGACGAGTGGCCCGGCTCGAATGCCGTCGTTCACCGCCGAAGCCTCATTACAGAGGACAGGCCAGCGCTACCGTATGGTCGACTCGTACGGGCGACAGGCCGCTGCGATTCATCCAGCGCAGGGCCCAACGTACACTTATTCGGGTGGACCACGACCGGGGTCTATCGGCTATTGTCATTTTGGGTTGGTGTGGCGGCTTCAATGCACGCACATGACGCAGGTTCAGAATACGTCGATATGCGTGTATGAACTAGTGCCAGAGCTTGAGTGGGTATGCCCATAGCGTCACTAACATAAGAAGCTGGATGGCCTCTGTCGCATGACTTTGTTCAGCCAGCCCCATGAGTGATCAAACCCTATGGACGCTTTGGACCTGGTCAAGCTCCGCCCGCTCATGGCACGTACCAGCGGGCGGCCTGACGTCGCCATCGGGCTGTTGGATGGGCCTGTCGCTGTGCGTCACCCTGATCTCGCCAGCCAGAGTATTCGCGCGGTGGGTGGGGCGGCCAACGGGGAGTGTGCGCAGCAGGACGGGGCGGCTTGTCAGCACGGGACTTTCATAGCCGGCATCGTGACCGCCAGGCGTGGGACGGCCGCGCCCGCTATCTGCCCTGGGTGCAGCCTGCTGGTGCGTCCCATCTTCACAGAAGCCGGGCCAGCCAGCACAACCCTGCCTAGTGCGGCTCCCCGCGAGTTGGCAGCCGCCGTGATCGAGTGCATCGAGGCAGGGGCGCGTGTCCTGAACTTGAGCGTCGCGCTCACACACCTGTCGGGGAGCAACGAACGGGACCTGACGGCGTCGCTAGACTATGCGCTCAACCGCGGCGTGCTTGTCGTCGCGGCGGCCGGCAACCAGGCGACTGTGGGAAGCTCGGTGCTTACTCGTCATCCCTGGGTCATCCCCGTGGTTGGATATGACCTTGAGGGCCGGCCGATGACCATGTCGAACCTGTCTCGCTCGATAGGGCAAGGGGGCCTAGGCGCGCCAGGGGCCGGCGTCATCAGTCTCACACCTGGTGGCAAGTCCGTCACATCGGGCGGAACGAGCGTCGCCGCGCCGTTCGTGACGGGAACCATCGCCCTCCTGTGGTCCGAGTTCCCCCGCGCCACCGCGGGGCAGGTGAAGCGGGCCATCCTTCAGTCTGCTCCAGGACGCCGAAACACTGTGATCCCGCCTTTGCTCGATGCCTGGTCAGCGTATCAGAGCCTGCGGAGGCAACTAACATGAGCGAGGAACAGACGAATAGCCTTCCTGATCGTGAAGCCGAGCCTCAACCCCATCACATCCGCCTGCCAGGATTCATCCTCGATGAGGACATCGGCCTGGGAGATGTGATCAAGCGTACGACCACAGCGCTAGGCATCCCGCCCTGCGACGACTGCGCGCGGCGGGCGGCCGCCCTGAATCGCTGGCTCGTGTTCTCGCGTCCGCGCTCGAAGTAGCAACAGCCTCGCTCGTCATCGAATACGTCATTTCGCGCCAGGAGGAAGCTCATGGAACCGACCGAGACCGCGATGCCATTGCAACTGGAGGAGCAGCCCTGTACAACGTGCGGAGATCGAGCCGACCTCGACGGCATGTCCGGTGGAACTCCTGCGTACGTCTTCGCCATCGGGCAAGTTGAGGCTCGGTTTCCCAACCTGAGCGTGGAGAAGGAGTTTGCTCAGGCCACGGGCCGCACCGATACGGCCGGCCAGACCGATCGCCAGGTATTCCAGTCCGTACTCTCTGAGCGCGCCAATCGATACCTCGTCCGTCAACTCTGCTGGGTGCTGACCATCGAGGGCTTCGAGACCTACATCCTCGTGCCGCGCGACCCTGCCGATGTCGATTTGCTGCTGGAAGCTGTACGTGGAGAGCCGCGCGCGACGGATCTCGATGTCGTGGTCGGCGTGCGCGGCCCGATTGCGCCGCCCAGCATGTGTAACGGTCTGCAGCTACCCATCGTTGGCTTCGACCAGATTTGGTCCTTCGACGAGAACGCCCTCATCGGCGCCATCCCCCGGCCGGAGCAGCTGAGCGCCGAGCAGTTCGAGCCAGCCGCCAGGGAGTTGTTCAGTCGCATCATGCAGATGGCCGACAACGCGGGGGCGACCGACGAACACCGCGCCTTGAACTACCTGGCAGTGCGCTACCCGAACATCTATCACCAGACGACCGACCTCTTCGCGCGCAACTTCTCCCTCAGCGCTGTCGACGTGCGTCCCTCGCGCTTGAGTGGCGTACGCAAGATTGTGGATGTCATCTTCTCCTACGCCAACCGCCAGACGGATGTGATGGAGCGCTACTTTGTCCGTGTCGACGTGACCGAGGAGTGGCCCTTCCTTGTCTCCTGACCCGCTCCGTTCTACGAGCGGAGTTGATTTCTCAGAGGAGGTCGATCGCTATGAGCATGCCCCGGGTTTGCAGGAGATGCTGGGTTGCGTGAGAAGAAGGAACACTATGGGCTAGAATCCAAGTTCGGCACGGGCAGAGATGGAGTACGAATCATCCCACAGCAGTGCCAACCTTGGATGCTGAAATGGACAGCCACGAGATGTTATGGCTTCGTTATGACATGCAATGACAAGTGTGGATATACGCCGTGGAACGTTGTCTCAGAGAGCGGCTGGTACGTTTGCGGGGTGTGCTTCGGGTTCCCCTTTTAGGGGATGACTCAGACTGGACTTGAGGTAAGTCAGACTTCAACCTAGAAAGGAGAGCGTAGCCATGACCATGCCTGGGTACACAGCCAATAACGCGCTCGTTCGGACGGGTGAGCCATATCGACAGCGAGTATGGACAGGACAAGCGGCTGACGGAGCGGGAATGGTGCAAGCGGTAACCCCGCAATACCGTCGGGGGTGTCCTCCACCGGGGCTATGTTTGAAGGCGTCCATCAATTGTCAACTGCTGCCGGGGCAAGAGCACTGGTGTGACATTCTCTACGCGTGCCAGACATGCGGCCTTGTCGATTGATCCGGATCCGAGCAGAGGGTGGGGGGGTGTGATTACAGTCAAGGTCTGCACGAACTGTAACCGCGCTCCATCTACGCCGCTCCTCAGCACTCGCGGAATGCGGTTCAAGCGCGGTTACCCCCCACCGACGGGCGGGTAGAGGTCCACGCGGTCGCCGTCGGCAACCCAGGCGTCCTCGATGGGCACGGCCCGGCCGTTGACGGCGGCCACGATGATCTCACTGCGCGGCACGCCCAACTGGTGAAGCAGATCGAGCAGCGGCATCCGTTCCGCCAGGCGCACCTCGACATCGGTGCGGCGCTGCGCGTCGTACCAGTTGAGGTGGCCGCCCAGGTGCAGGCGCATCACGTCACGTCAGCGGCCTCGGCGGCCCAGCCGATGCCCAGGCTGTCGAGCTTCTGGGGCGTCGGGACGCCGGTGTCCGTGTCCCAGCCCTTCAGGTCGTAGACGTCGGTCAGGGCGCGTTCGAAGTCGTCGCGCGATAGAGCGACGCCCTCCAGCGCGCCGTTCTCCAGCGGGGTGAACAGGCGGTCGGGCAGGCGGTCGTCGGCGCGACCGAACCCCTCGCGGGCGTTGAAGAGGCGCGCCAGGTTGGTGGCCCGCTCGCCAACAGCCAGGATATCGTTCACGCCCCAGCCCCAACCCGTGGCCGCGTTGACGGCCATCACCACGTCCTCGACCTGGATGTAGGAGCGCGGGGCCGGGCCGAAGAAGCACAAACCGATGACCTTCTCGGCGCTGTTCCAGTTCTCCGCTATCGTGTAGTTGACGACCTTCTGGCGGCTACTGTCGCGGGGCGGCAAGGCCACGCGGATACCGAGGGGCATCGCCCCCTTGAAGGATACCGACTCCGCGTTAGCCAGGGTGGGGTCGTGGGCGGCTACCAGGTGGTCCGCGCCGTTCTCGGACACGGCGTAGCCTAGCCCAACGCCGAATTTGCCGCGCGGGTCGTGCATCGGCAGTTCCTGGCCCTTGACGTGCATAGCGAAGAAGTGGGCGTCGCCGCCGATGGCCTGCGCGGCGCGCTTGACGCCCTCGGCCAGCAGATTGCCGATGCCGCGCCGCTGGGCGATCATGTCCACCATCTGGAGCATGGCCTCGGCGTGGCCGAAGCGCAGGTCCACCCCGTCGGTATCGTCCAGGCCGATGAGGCCGTGCTCGAAGCACTCCATGGCGAAGGCCACCACCGAGGCGGTGGAGATGGCGTCGAGGGTATAGCGGTTGCACAACTCGTTGGCCTTGGCGATAGCCTGCAAGTCGTCGACGCCGCAATTGGAGCCGAAGCCACTGACCGCCTCGTACTCCGGGCCGCCATATTGGTCCGACACCTGGTAGCGGTCGTCCACCCTGACCTCGCGCTTGCAGCGCACAGCGCAGGCGTAGCAGCTCTTGCGCGCCGTCAGCAGCTCCTTCTCGTAGGCCTCCCACTTGATGTTGTCGACGCCCTCAAACGCGCCCTGGTGGAAGTTGCGCGTCGGCAGGATGCCGGCCGCATTCAGGGCGCTGGTGATGCCGGGCGTGCCTTTCTCCTGCAAGTCCCACGACTGGGGATGCTCCTTGACGCCCTTCGCCAGCCGCCGCCCCAGCTCGACCACGGGCTGCGCGTCGTGGGCGTACTGAATCCACTTGCCGCTGCCCCGCACCCCAATGGCCTTGACCAGCTTCGAACCCATGACCGCGCCCATGCCATTGCGGCCGTTGTAGTGACGCAGGTCGTTGGTGATGGCAGCATAGCGGACCAGATTCTCGCCGCCGATGCCGATCTGCAAGACGCGCGTTACCTTGTCGCCGGTCTCGGCGCGAATCGCCGTCTGAACCTCCAGCGGCTCGTGGCCCCACAGATGTGTCGCGTCCCGAATCTCGACCTTGTCGTCGCGGATGTGAATCCACACCGGCTGCGGCGCGCGGCCGGTCAAGACAATCGCCTCCCAGCCCGCCATCTTCAGCTCCGGCCCCCAGAACCCCGCCGCCTCTGACTCGCCGTAGGTCCCGGTCAATGGCGAGCGAGCGATGGCCGAGAAGCGGGTCGCCGTCGAGAACGGCGCGCCCGTCAGTAGCCCGCTGGCGAGAACCAGGATGTTGTCGGGGCCGAGGGGGTCAACGTTGGCCGGCAGGTGGCGCAGCAGCAGGTACGCGCCCAGCGCCTTCCCGCCTGGGTACAGGCGATAGGTGGCTTCGTCCAGGGTCTCCACGTAGGTCGTGCCCTGGGTCAGGTCCACCCACAGGATGCGGCCAGTCGTACCAAATGCCATGCCATGCCTCCCGCTGGGTGACTATCAGCGTGCAGTGCGCCGTTCCACGATCGTGCCTCCAGCACAGCGACTCGAGCCTGTCAGCGGGGTATGCTAGTCGGCTACTCGCTGCGCGTCAAGTCGGTGGTGAGTCGTTATCGCCACGGGGACGAGTCTTTTCCGCTACACGGCCCCACCGGAGGTAGGATAGAGGGGTAATCTCACCCGCGGAGGTTGATTTCGGCATGACCTGTCACACGACGGCGGCGGTCAGTTCGGGGCCGTTCGCCTCCCTCATCATCCTTGCGGGCCAGCCCAACGTGGGCAAGTCGGTCCTCTTCAAGCGGCTCACCGGCCGCTACGCGACTGTCTCTAACTACCCCGGCACAACCGTCGAAGTCACCCAAGGCGAGATTGTGCTTGACGGCCGCCCCACCCTCGTCGTCGACGCGCCTGGTATCAACAGCCTCACCTCCATGTCAGACGATGAGCGCGTCACCCGCGACCTGCTCTTGACCCGCTCGCCCGACATCGTGGTCCAGGTCGCCGATGCCAAGAATCTCGCCCGCGCCCTGTTCCTGACACTACAATTCGCCGAGATGGACGCCCCGCTGGTTCTCGCCCTCAACATGATGGACGAGGCCGAGCGGCGCGGCGTCCGCATCGACACCCAGCGCCTGGCCGATATGGTGGGCATCCAGGTCGTGCCCACCATCGCCACGCGCGGCGAGGGCGTGGCGACACTGGTAGGCGCGCTGGCCGCAGCCGACGTACCTCATTTGAGGATGACCTACTCACCACCAGTCGAGGCAGCCATCGCGAGCGTTACCCGTCTGCTACCCACCCACCAGGTGGGGCGGCGCGGTCGCGCCGTGATGCTGCTGGCGGGCGACGCCAGCGACATCGATGATCTGCCCGTCGCGGCGGTGGCCGCGCTGGACGAGGCGCGAGCGGCGCTCCGCAACGAACTGGGGCGTCCCGTGGCCCACACCATCGCCCAGGAACGTTGGCAGGCCGTGGCCGACCTCGTCCCCAAAGTGCTGACCCGGCAGGCGCGACCGGCCACGACCTGGCGCGAGCGCATCGGTCGCTGGACTATCGATCCGATCCTGGGTTGGCCCATCCTGATGGCCGTGCTAGTCCTCATCTACAAGTTCGTCGGCGAATTTGGCGCGGGAACCCTGGTGGACTGGTTGGAGGGCACGGTCATCCAGGGTTGGCTGCTGCCGCCTATCATCAGCGGGCTGTCGGCGTCGAGTTTGCCACCCTTGCTACAAGACTTCCTCGTCGGCGAGTACGGGCTGTTGACGATGGGCCTGTCCTACGCCATCGGCATCGTGCTGCCCATCGTGACAACGTTCTTCATCGCCTTCGGCATCCTCGAAGACTCCGGCTACCTGCCACGGCTGGCCGTCATAGTCAATCGCGGCTTCAATGTCCTCGGCCTGAACGGCAAGGCCGTCTTGCCGATGGTGCTGGGGCTGGGCTGCGTGACCATGGCGACCATGACGACCCGCATCCTGGGCACCCGCAAAGAGCGCATCCTGGCAACGCTGTTGCTGGCGCTGAGCATCCCCTGCTCCGCGCAGTTGGGCGTCATTCTGGCCATGACGGCCTGGCTCACGCCGGTCGGCCTGGGCCTGTGGGCGGCTGTGGTGATGGGTGTGCTGCTCCTGGTCGGCTGGCTGGCGGCACGGGTCATTCCGGGTGAACGTTCCGACTTTATTCTGGAGTTGCCGCCACTGCGGCTACCGGAACCGGGCAACATCGCCCTCAAGACCGTGACCCGCGTCGAGTGGTACCTGAAGGAAGTCATCCCCCTCTTTCTGCTGGCAACGGTGGGCCTGTTCGCCTTGAGCTATAGCGGGATTCTAACTTATGTCGAGCAGGCAATGTCACCCCTCGTGCAGGGATGGCTGGGGCTACCGGCAGAGACATCGGGCATGTTCCTGCTCGGCTTCTGGCGGCGCGACTACGGTGCGGTCGGCCTGTTCGATCTGGCCCGCAATGGGCAATTGAGTCCCCATCAAGTGCTGGTCAGCCTGGTCGTCGTGACGTTGTTCGTACCCTGCGTCGCTACGGTGATGATGATGATTAAGGAGCATGGTTGGAAGGTCGGCGCAGCTATCTGCGCCTTCGTCTTCCCCTTCGCCTTCCTGGTAGGTGGGCTAGTCAATCGGCTGGGAGGCTTCTGACATGCGCTGCGCCATGTGCGGCTACGAATTTGACCCGACAGCCCTCGGGTGTCATACGTCCTGCCCCCTGTCCAGCGGCTGCGCCGTGGTATGCTGCCCGCGCTGTGGCTATTCCACGGTCAACCCGGCGCGCTCGCGCCTGGGCGAGTGGGTCGCGCGCTTGTTCGGCTCCCGGCGCGAGGCCTCGGCGGCGACCAGTGGCTGCATCCCCCTGCTCCAGTTGCGACCAGGGCAGGAAGCGCGCGTGGTCAGCCTGGGCGACGATGATAGCAGCGAAGCCCTGCATCTCAGCCTGTTCGGTCTGTTCCCAGGCGCGCCCATTCGCCTGCGCCAGACCCGCCCCATGCCCGTCGTCAGCCTGGGCGAGACGGAGCTGGCCCTGGACCGGGTCGTTGCCGCCGCTATTCAGGTCGAGCTGGTCTAGCCAGCTGCGGGATCGCACTACCAGACGCCACCACGCGAGCATTTGTCCTCATTACAAGGCTCGGCGCCGCTTGCCACTTGCGCCGAGCCTTGCTATAGTTGCGCCAGCGATGCCGCAGACCGGGCATAGATGGTCTGCGGTATTCGACTCACCATCCCCCGAGACTCTATCGTGGACACTACGGATACCACCTCTGATAGTCCCCTGCGCGCCTTTCTTCTTGGCCCCGCGCTCAACCTGCTCATCGTTGTGGCCCTGACTCTGCTCTCCCTATGGCTCGTTCGCGTGGCCGAGAGACGCATCGCCGCGCGCCTGACGCGGGAGGACGGCGACCGCGAGCGTCAGGCGCGGCTGGCAACATTCCTCAACGTCGGCAAGCACACGGTGGACGCGATCATCGTCGGCATCGGTGTTATGATGGGTCTGCTGGTGATGGGCATCAATATCGGCCCGGCCCTGGCCGCCGCGGGTGTTGTCGGCCTGGGTATCTCGCTCGGCGCGCAGACCCTCATCAAGGACTACATCGGCGGCCTCATCATCCTGGCCGAGGATCAATTCCGCGTTGGTGATACAATCGAAGTAGCCGCCGTCACGGGCGTGGTCGAGCAGGTGACGCTGCGCACCACAGTCTTGCGCGACCTGAGGGGCCGGCTCATCTACGTCCCCAACGGCGACGTACGCACGCTGGCCAATCACAGCCGCGACTGGTCACGCGCCATCATCGATCTCAACGTCAACCTGGACGCTGATATGGGGCAGGTCGTCACGGCCCTGGAACAAGCCGTGGCGCGCGCCACGCAAGCCCCTGAACTCCAGGACAAGCTCGTCGGGGACCCCGAGATTCTGGGCTGGAAAAGCTTCAACGACTGGGCGGTCCAGGTGCGCCTGATGGCCAAGACTCGCCCCAACGAGCAGGCGCTCGTATCGCGCCTCCTGCGCCAATACGCCCTCGCAGCCCTCAACGAGGCCGGCGTGCGCCTCGCCGTCCCCACGCAGGACTTGCGCACCATGCCCGCCGACGCCGTTCCACCCCCGACGGGGTAGACAGTAGTCGACGACATCGCCCTGCCGTTGAACGACGAAATGGGCCGACAAAACGCCGCCCCGGGGCTGTCCCCCGGGGCGGCGGTGTTCAGGAGGGAGTAAGGCTGTCAGT
>JAHCIE010000619.1 GCA_026129385.1 Anaerolineae bacterium | reverse complement strand
CGTACCTGCTGGTGGATACGCTGGGCGCGCAAGGCTTCGATGCGTGGGTCACGTTGGCGGCCAATCGCGCCGCGCAGGTCACGGTCACGCCGACGCCACTGCCCGCGACGGCGACGCCCGTCATGGCGACCCCCACCCTTGACCTGCGCCCGGTGCAGACCGCTGTCGCGGCGACGGCCACCGCGGCCGCCGCCAAGAATAGCACGCCAGCCAGCGGCAGCGGGACGAGCGGCAGCAGCGGATCCGGCGCTGGCGCGGGGGCAGGCGGGGCATTCCAGCCGAGCGCGACACCGGGCCGCATCCCGACCACGGGTGGAGAGAAGCCGTAAATGTCCACCCTCGTCACCAACGGCGCGTCGCGCGCCGCCGTGCGCCTCAATCAGGGACATATTGCACCGGGTGGCTACGACTACAACGACATCGTCACCCAGGTGCAGGATTACTGCGTCCAGAAAGAGATCAACGTCCCGCGCTGGCGTACGGCGACCGAGGAAGACAAACTCGCCTTCCACGCCAACGTGCTGCGAGCGATGAAGGCGCTGGGCATTCGGGTGGCCGAAGAGGACCGTCAGAGTGTGGCTAGCGAGGTGTCCCAGCGCATCATCGGCATGGGCATTCTTCAGCCTTACCTGGAGACCGAGGGCGTCGAGGAGATCATCGTCCGCGACGGCTTCGTGCAGACGGAGCGCAACGGCCAGATTCAGGATGAGGGCCTCATCGCCCCCGACAAGTATTTCTACCAGCTAGCGCGACGCATCGCCGACCTCGAAGGCAAGGAATTGGGCGCGGAAGACCCCCAGATCAAGCTGGGCCTGCCCGACGGCTCGCGTCTGACGGCGACCATCCCGCCCCTGTCGCGGCGCGGGACGGCCATCAACGTGCGGCGGTTCTCACTGCGCAAGCTGACCTTTGACGACCTGTTGGAATCGGGGTCGTGCGACCAGGAGACGGTCGACTTCCTGACCGAGATCGCGGAGTCGATGCGTGTCAGCGTCCTGTTCGCGGGACGCCCCGGCGCGGGCAAGACGACGTGGCTCAACGCCTTCTCGACGTATCTGCCGACGGCGGTACAGGCGTCGTGCGTGGAGACGTTCCAGGAGTTGCAGATGGGTGTCGAGCACCCGCTGCACATGGTGGTGGACGAAGGCACGCAGGCCATGGCCGACGCCATCAACACCATCATCCTGCGTATGCGGCCCGATGTGCTGCTCATCGGTGAGGTCGTGGCGACGGAGGCTATCGAGTATATCCTGGCGTTGAACCTGGGCATCATCGCCCACACTACGACCCACTCCCACAGCGCGCGCCTGGCGCTGACCCGCATGGAGTCGCTGTCGGAACGGTCGGGCATCCCCCTCAACGAGCGGCGCGATATCATCGGCAGCGGCCTGGGGCTGGTGGTCTATCTCGCCAAGAGCTACGACCCGACGACGAACCGCTATCGGCGCTATATGCAGGAGATGATGGCGGTGCTTGGCTCAGAGAACGGCCAGTATCGGACCAAGATCCTCAAGCGGTGGACCGGCAACGGTTTCAGCCCGCTAGAGGGCGCGAGCGAATTGTGGCGGAAGCTATGATCGGTATCCTCGCGATCGTCGTTTGCTTCGGTATCATCGGCTACCTCGTCTGGGACGAGTATCGGCTGCGCTCGCGGGTTGGCCGCAAGCAACGGGTGCGCGAGCGGCCGACGTGGCTATCGTACCCACCCCGGACGTATATCCCGGCCGCGCTGGGCCTGCTGCTGGCGGTCGTGTACCGCGCGCCGCTCATCAGCCTGTTCTTCCTGCTGGCGGGCGTGGGAACGACGTGGTATCTGAGCCGACGGCTGCTCATCGCCGAGCGCCTTGAGATGGACAGGCAGATACTGGACCTGGTGGTCGCGTTTCGCGGTATCTACAAGGTGCGGCCGGCGGTGTTCGCCGCGCTGGAAGAGGCCAGCAAGAAAGTACCCGACCCTCTGGCGGAGCACGCGGCGGCCTGTGTACAGGCCTTCTACGTCACGTCGTCGCCAGCCAAGGCCTACACAGAGTTGGAGCGGCGCGTCCACAACCCGTACATGGACCAGTTCGTGTTCATCCTGGAACGTACCGAGACGGCCAGCCGCGAG
>JAHCIE010000618.1 GCA_026129385.1 Anaerolineae bacterium | reverse complement strand
CTGGGTCGGTCGGAGGGCGCGATCAAGTCGCTGTATCATCGCACGCTGCTTGCCTTGCGTGAGGAACTGGAGCGGCGCGGGTTCGGGAGTTAGTTGACGCTGGCAGGTGATGGGAGGCCTGGCGGATGCAGGAACAGATTGCCACCGAGATTCTGACGGCGCACGCGGATAACCTGATCAACGGGGTCGACGAGCGCGAGAATTACCTGCGCCTCTTCGGCAACAAGGACGGCGATCTCGCCGACTTGATGGCGCTGGCGGTGCGGGTGCGCGCCCTGATGGCCCCCGTGCGCCCGTCGCCGATCTTCCGCGACGAGTTGCGGCGCGAGTTGTTGGCCGCCGCGCGCCGGCGGCCTACGGGCGAGCCGCGCCCGGCGTGGGAAGTGTGGCGGGATGACGCCGAGCAGTGGGTGGACTATGCCCGCCGTCGGCTGCCCGACTGGACGCCGCCGTTGTGGGCGGAGCGGCCCATGCCGCGCGGCCTGGTGCTGGCGGCCCTGGGGCTGACCACGGGGGCAGGCGTATGGGCCTACCTGCGCCACCGCGACGAGACACGTCGCCCCCACGGCGAGATGCGAGATGCGTGAAACGTGAGCGACGGCAGGAGTCGTTCGGCCCTGGGTTAGCACGAAGGCCACAAAGACACGAAGGCGCGAAGGGAGTGTGGAACATATCCCTGTCGCGCCTTCGTGTTGCTGTGTGCTGGATGAGAAGAGGGCATGCCTCTCCCTGTCGCTGCCCTTCGGCGGCGACAGGGAGAGGGGGCCAGATGATAGGGCTAGGTGGGCGACGTCGGCGCGGCGAAGTGGATAATCAGCGTGTCGCCGTCGAATGTGGCCTTGCTCACGTCAAGCCCCGCCAGGGTGCGCGGTAGGATGAGGTTGCGACGGAAATTGCCGATGTCGATGACCAACTCATCGCCGAAGCGTCCCAGGTCCACGGTCGAGCGGTCGACGAGGGGCAGCCGGAGCTGTAGGTCGTAACCGCCGTTGGCGGGGACAATGCTTTGCGGCTGCCCCCGGTACATGATCTGCGTCGGGTCCGTCTCACCATAGATAGCCTCGGCCATGCGGCGCAACATCGGCGGACCGACCATCTCGTGATCGAACAGGGGAACCTTATAGATGGGTAAGGGGCTAAAGGCCTGCTCCACCAGTTGCCCGTACTTCTCCTGCATATCCTTCCACCCCTGCAAGTAGGCGTCGGTCACGAAGCTGGGCAGGATGCGGTTGGAGACAATGGCGTCGGTGGGGAAGCCGTACAGGCTGAGGTAGGTGTAGGAGCGTTGAGCCTCCTTGACCACCATCTTCTCCGGATTGAGGACGATGCGTACCGAGGACCGCTCGGGGTCCGCCAGTAGCTCGTGCATGCGGTCCAACTGGATGAGCAGCTCGTGGATGGAGTCGAATACTCGGTCATCCGGCGTGGGGATGTCGGTCATGGCGCGAATGAGCGGCCCTGCCAACTGGGCCACCCTGCGCTGCACGGGAAAAATCTGCGAGAGATACCAGCGCGCTGCTTCCGGAAAGGACAGGAACTTGAGGGTCTCGCCGGTGGGCGCGCAGTCGATGATGATGACGTCATAGTCGCCGCTGTCGTGCAGGTGGGTGATCTGGAGCAGGCTGGCCAGTTCCTCCATGCCCGGTAGCACGCTGGCTTCCTGGGCGACCAGGCCGTCCGCGCCGCGCCAGACCAGCAGTCCCGACAGATACTCCTGCACCGTGCCCCAATACTCGTCCATCTGGTGGAGGACGTCGACCTCCTGCCCCCACAGGTGGGGGGCGATCTCGGTCGGCGTCGAGCCAAGGGGCGAATCGAAGGAGTCGCCGAGGGAGTGGGCCGCGTCGGTGCTCAGCACCATGGTGCGGTAGCCCAGGTCAGCGCAGCGCAGGGCAGTCGCGGCCGCGACGCTGGTCTTGCCGACGCCGCCCTTACCGGTATAGAGAATGATGCGTGCCATTGTTCCTCAAGTGTGAGTTCTTTAGCCCGCGAAAGTATAGGCGCGCAGGCAGAGCGGGGCAAGAACACATCCCTTGGCGGGTGCGGGTGTGACCAACCCGTGCTCTTGGGTGAGAGGCGCGGATGTGGCTGTCCGCCGCAAGCAAGGGTAAG
>JAHCIE010000617.1 GCA_026129385.1 Anaerolineae bacterium | reverse complement strand
TGGAGCAGGGCGAAGCGCTCCGGCGGCGGGACGAAGCGCCGCTTGAGGAAGCGAATCGTCTCGCCGTCGGCCGTCTCGAGGGTGTCGGTGTCCAGACCGTAATAGCGACTGGTAGGCGGGAAGTTGAGAGTCGTGGTCATGCGTGCCTCACATTAGGGGATGCCGGTGATGCCCAGCGCGCTGAACTCGCCGCCCCGGGCGCGGGAGGCCAGCTGCTCCTTGCTGCGCAGGTAGCTCATGAACAGGCTGCCGCCCTTATGGCTGAAGCCCAGGTCGTCGACGCTCAGGACGCGCATACCCAGGCTGACCTTCGCCCGTATCGGGTTGAGGGCCGGGTCGAAGGCCTCCTCGGTGACGCTGAACTCGGTCAGACGCACCGGGACGATGCGATTCTTGCTCCACACGAACAGGGTCAGCGCCGTCTCCATGGGTGCGATTTCCAGCGTGCCCGCCTGGGCCAGGCTGTTGTTGCTCTCCAACTGGCCGCTGGTCGGGTAGATGATGGTCTCCAAGGCGGCCAGTTGCGGGTAGAGACCGACCTGGGTAGCCGTGCCGTCGGCTAGCTCTAGTTGGTCGGTGGCGTCGATCTCGACCTCGACCTTGATGCTCTCCACGGGTGGCCCCTTGAGGCGCAGCGCCTGGCTGCGGTCGCCGCTTTCGCCGATGGCCTGCACCTGCAAGGTGCGGCTGATGGAGTCGGGGTTGTACTGCAAGGCGATGATGCGCCGCACCGCCCCCGACGTGGGGTCCAGGAGGACGATGCCGCCCTTGAGCAGGCGGGGTGAGCCGGGAAAAGTGGTCATAACGTGGTCTCTCTAGAACGGGATGGTAATCGTGCCGCCGATGTAGCCCGGCTCGCGCTTGCTGGGATCGCTGCCGGGGTCGCCGCCCAGTGGCCCCTTCGCACCGAACTCGAACGTGGCGGCGGGAACCTGCTTGCAGGCGGCCTTCGACTTGTCGACTGCGTCGTACATGTCGGCCAGTGGACTGGCGATGTCGGCCACCTTTAGGAGCTTTTTCTCGTTGTCGGACTCCGCGCTGAACTCCTGCATGGCCTTCATCAGGTCCGCGCCAGCCTTAGTAATCTTGGCCTTTAGCTCTTCCGGATTGGCGGCTCTGCACACCGTCTTGGTCATCTCGATTTGCAGGCCCGCCGAGCCGCTAGCGCCCTTGTCCTTGTCGTACTTGGCCCCGGCCTTGAGAGCGATGCGCACGTGGGGCAGGCCGTCGAGGGTGATGGATAGCGAGAAGTCGCCGGGCACGGCGGCCTTGAGGTCGATGACCAGGGACTTGGCCGCGCTGATGCGAACGGGCAGCTTGAGGGCGGCCGACTTGGGTAGCTCGACTGTCAGCGGGCCATACTTGAGGGTGAGCTTGTCGCTCAGACTCGGCAGCGATGGTGACGGCTGCGGCTGGGGTTGCGGGCCGAGCAACGGGTTAGGCGTTGGCGTCGGCCCCAGGATGAACGGCCGTGCCGAGCGCGCCTTGTACACATCGACCGAGACTTGCCCTCGCGCCGACGTCGAGAACGCGGTGGCCGGTTCCAGGCTGACCTGGTCGCGCGGCACGCCCAGGGCTTGCAGGGTGTCGCGAGCCTGACTCATGCGCTGGCTGAGTTGGCTACGTTCCGTGGCGGCTTGCGCGCTGCTGTTTTGGGCCGCCTCCGTGAGGTACGCCGATAGCTTGACGTAGGCGTCGGGGTTGCCTGCCTGCAGAGACTTGAAGTTCTGCGCCACGCGCACCAGCTTCGGGTTCTGCGTCGAGAGGCTTTCGCCTCCCTCTAGCTCGATACTCTCTGTCGGTAGGTTGATGGAAGGCGACAGCGACGACCCCAGGCCGAGACCCAACCCTGGCCCTGGGGCGGTCGTCACCCCCTGGCGGCGCACCACCGGCGGATGGCCCCTTGACGGCGCATGGTCCACGCCGGGCTGCGTCAGGCCCGCGACGACCCTGTCTGCCTCGCGCTCGATGGGGTCGTTTGCCGCGCCGAGGGTCAGGCTCTGGCTGGCGCGGGCGTCCACGCCGCCCTGCTGGACGACGTGGGTCAACTCGTGCGCCAGCAGCTCGCGGCCGCCGGAGCTGCCTGGGCTATATTCCCCTTGCTTGAAAAAGA
>JAHCIE010000616.1 GCA_026129385.1 Anaerolineae bacterium | reverse complement strand
ACGTCTTGCCCCTCCTGGCGCTGCTCATTGTATGGCGGCAAGGTGTTCAGTCGCGTCCGACGCTCCGCCTCGCGTTGCGTGACCTGACCCTACTCGGTCTCACCAGCCTCGGTCCCCTCGCGCTGTGCCTGGTCGTCTACGACCGGGCTGCGTTTATGGAGCAGGTGGTCTGGACCTACTTCGCCACACGCGGCGCGTACCCGGTGAAGCTGGCCGACAACCTGCGCACGTTCTGGGTCTGGCTGTCGGCGGATCACTGGGGGCTGGCCGTGCTCGCGCTGGGCGGAGTCGCGGCGCTGCTCGTCCGACGGTCCCTGGCTGGCTGGCTGACACTGGCCTGGGGCGTGCTGGTCATCGTGACCAGCCTGCAACATGCCCCCCTCTTCCTGGAAGACCACTTCGAGCCGCTGCTGCTACTGCTATGTTTGCTGGCCGGGGTAGCGGTTGGGCAGGTGATCGCGCTCTGGCGGGAGGGGGCATGGACCTCGCACTGGTCGCTGAACCGCTTGGGGCTGCCGCTCTTATCCCTGCTGGGCCTGGTGGTGTATGGCGTCAGTCTGGGCCATGTGCTGGCGATTGATCAATCCATCATCATCGCGCGGGATTATGACAACGAGGGGGATGTAGAGACGTTGGATGAGGCGACACGCGCGACGCTGCTGTATGGCAACGCCGACGTGCAAGCCGCGCTGGCCTTTATCGAGGCGCATAGTGGTCCGAATGATTTTGTCGTCGTAGACGACCAGATCCTCGCCTTTCAGGCGAAGCGGCGCGTCCCGCCGGGCATCGCGATCCTGCACAGCCGACGGGTACACATCGGCGCGGTGAACGCCGACGACCTGATTGCGCAAACCCAGCGCTACGCCGCGCCCGTGGTCGTGACCTGGAAGAGCAGCCTCACCCATTTCAAGCCGTACATGGCCTGGCTAATCGAACATTACGACCTGGCGGCGGGCAGCAGCGAGGTGGGTGGCTGGCGCGGGTACATCCGCCGCCAAGGACGGTAAAGCCCCCCGTACCCACGCGGCGGGCGCGGGTCAAAACAGACCGGCCCCAGTCATGCTTTGACTGGGGCCGTTTCTGGTTTCAAGCTAACCAATGATTAGCGCAACCCTTCAAGCAGTTTGACGGTCATGCGCTCCTGGTCGAGGTTGATGTCCAGGATCACATCGTTAATAGCGGGGATAAGGACTTCCTCGCCCGTGTCGGAGCGAACGACGTAGACCTCGTTGGCGCCGGTAAAGATGACCTCGGCGACCTTCCCCAGATACTCGCCCGCGTCGGTGTAGACCTGAAGACCCTCGATCTGGTGGACGTAATACTCATCCTCGGCCAGCGGCATCGCCTGGTCGGAGGGCACCGCGACGAACAGGCCGCGCATCTCCTCGGCGGTCGTGCGGTCGGTCACGCCCTCGAGCGTCAGCAGCACGTTGTTCTTGTGGATCCGCACGCCGGTCATAGGATAGGCGCGATACGCCTTGCCGTCGCCCGGACCGATGAGCACCGACTTGAGACGCTGGAAACGGTCGGGGAAGCTCGTTTCCAGCGCCACTTTGACTTCACCTCGTAGGCCGTGCGCCCCGATGATCTCACCGATGACGATATAGCGGGGAGTAGACCTCGGCACTTAGACAATCTCCAGGTTGACGCGGGTCCCCAGGCGCGTCGCCGTCGCCTTGAGCAAGGCGCGGATGGCGTTTGCCACGCGCCCCTGCTTGCCGATGATACGGCCCATGTCGTCTGGCGCGACGGACAACTCGTAGACCAGCCCACTCGCGCCCTGGCTCACATGCCGGACGCGCACGCGCTCCGTGTCGTCCACCAGGGATTGCGCCAGGAACTGGATGAGGGTGCGGGTCTCTTCAATGGCCTCGACAGGCACCGGCGCGGGGCGCGGCCCACGCTGGGGTCGGGGGCCGCGGCCAAAGCTACGCCCGCCGGAGCCACGATCCCGATCTCGGTCCCGATCTCGATCACGATAAGGTGGCATTTAGCCCTCGCTTGCGGATGTCTCGATAACAGGCGCCGGCTCGGCGGCGACCGCCGCTTCTGGCAGACGCGTCGCCTTGAGAGCGTCATAGACACCCTGCTTCTTGAGCATACGCTCGACGGCTGGCGACGGCGATGCGCCACGCGCCA
>JAHCIE010000615.1 GCA_026129385.1 Anaerolineae bacterium | reverse complement strand
ACCGACGCGACGGTGGGCGCGGTGGCCTGGTAGCTGTAGGTGACGTACTGGCTGGCTACCCAACCGTCCAGACCCTCGACGGTGCGGACGCGCACCCATCCCTGGCGCGACTGGTCGACGACGACCAGCGGCTCGCCGGACACGACGACGCGGCGGCGGGCGGCGCTGGTAGAGGGGCCAATGCGCAGGTTCACGTTGAGGGTCGGCACGGCGATGAGGACCGCCGCCTGCTCCTCGACGGGGGCGGGCGCAGGGGCGGCGGTGGTAAGGGTGTCCCGCTCCAGGGCGCTGGGCGCGGCGGGGCGCGGCAGGGCCAGTGCGGCCAGCACGGCCATGACGAAGGCAGCGAGCAAGACAGTGAGGAGGCGCGAGGCGTGGCGTGACCCGACCGGGCGGAGCGTAGCAAACGGGCGCAACATTCCATCCTCCCAGGGGCGGCCGGCGTTGCTGTGTGTTTCCCATAATATCATAAAGAGCAACACATTGCAAGAGCGAGCAACAGATGATACGTGATGCGTGATGCGTGACTAAGGGAAGAAGGCCTCCTCTGACGCATCACGTGTCACATTGCGCGGCTTGACCTGTATAGACATCTGGCTTATCATCCGAGCTACGCCCGGTTGCCTCAAGTGATACTCCAAGGAGGAGCGCCCTATGCAACGTCGCACCTGGATTCTCATCGCCGTGTTAGCGGTCGTGCTGCTACTGGCCGTCGCCGGTTGCCAGCAGGCCGCCGCCACGGTCCCCGCCCCCGCCGCCACGGCCGCCGCCGTCGTCCAGACGGTAGTCGTCGAGAAGCCCGTGGAGAAGGTGGTCGAGAAAGTGGTGCAGCAGGTTGTCACCGCGACCCCCGCTCCCACTGCCGCGCCCAAGAAGGGCGGCACGCTGGTCATCGCCCGCGCGGCCGACTCCAAGGGTCTCGACCCCCACAAGCAGACCGCCTTCTCGTCCTTCCGCTTCTTCGACCTCGTCTACAACACCCTGGTCGGCCTGGACAAGGACCTCAAGGTCGTGCCGTCCCTGGCCGAGTCGTGGACAGTGTCGCCCGACGGCATGACCGTCACCTTCAAGCTGCGCCCCAATGTGAAGTTCCACAACGGCGAGACGCTAACGTCCGACGACGTGAAGTTTACCTTCGAGCGCATCCTCAACCCCGACACGGGCGCGGCGGCGCGCTCCAACTTCACCGATATCGACACGATCACGACGCCTGACCCCAACACCGTGGTCTTCAAGCTCAAGAAGCCCAACGCCTCCATCCTCGCCAGCATGACGACGATGAACGCCTCCATCCTCAACCGCAAGGCGGCCACGGCGGCCGACCCCAACAAGGAGCCGGTCGTCGGTACCGGGCCATTCAAGCTAGAGAAGTGGACGCCCGACAACTCCATGACGCTGGCGGCGAACAAGGACTTCTTCATCCCCGGCCAGCCCGCGCTCGACAAGATTGAGATTCGCATCATCCCCGATGAGGCGACCATCCTGGCGGGCCTGCGCGCCAAGAACATCGACTGGGCGCTCATCAACGACCCCAAGGTGGGCCTGCTGGCAGCGAGCAGCAAGGACCTCAACACCGTCCGCACGCCGTCCATCGCCTACCACGTCTTCGGCCTCAACGCCTCGCGCCCACCCTTCGACAACCCCAAGGTGCGCCAGGCCATCGTGTGCGCCGTCAACCGCCAGGAACTCATCGACGTGGCGTCGTTGGGTGAAGGCGTGACCACCGGCCCGCTGACTCAGCCCTACTACGCGCTTCCGCCCGGCGAGGGCACGTGCGGCAAGCAGGATGTAGAGAAGGCCAAGGCGCTGCTGGCCGAGGCAGGCGCGAAGGATATCAACTTCAAGATCATGATCGCCCAGGATGAGCCACCCACCGCGGCCGCCGAGGCGCAGGCCATCCAGGCGCAGCTCAAGAAGATCGGCGTCAACGCCGAGATCGAGAGCCTGGAACTGGCGAACTACGTCAAGCGCTGGCTCGACGGCGACATGGACGCCTGGGTAGGCCTCAACGGCGGCAACCCCGACCCCGACGTGATGCTGTATCGCTACTGGCACAGCACCGGCAACTTGCAGAAGGTATCGGGCGGCGTCAAGGACCCTGAGTTGGATAAGCTACTGGACCAGGGCCGCGCCACCTTCG
>JAHCIE010000614.1 GCA_026129385.1 Anaerolineae bacterium | reverse complement strand
TGCTGTGAGGCGCGCGTGACCAGCATCCCCAGCGACCTCCACGGGCAACGTGCCGCCGTCGTCGGCGCGGGCATCGAGGGCATGTCCCTCGCCCGCTGGTTCGCGCGCCAGGGAGCGAACGTCACGGTCCATCTGGCCCGGCCCTACGACGAGATTCGCGCCGATGCGGCCCTGGCGGCGCAGGCCACCGAGATTGAGCGGCTGGGTGCGACGCTGGCGGCGGGCGATGACTATCTCAGGGGCGTGACGGACGCCGCCATCATCGGCGTGGTACAGAGCGCGACCACCTACAAGTATCCAAAGAATGTGGCCGTGCTAGACACGGCTAAGACGCGAGGCATTCCGATTGTGACGAACCTGATGCTGTTCTTCGCCCTGTGCCCCTGCCCCATCGTGGGTATCACGGGAACCAACGGCAAGACCACCACCACCGAAATGGCCGACGCGATTCTGCGGACGGGTGGTCTGCCGCTGCACACAGGCGGCAACATCGGCGCATCACCCCTGGACGACGTGGACAGCCTGGCGGCCAACGACCTGGTACTGCTGGAATTGAGCAACTACCAGCTGGCCTTCCTCGACCGCAGTCCCCACGTGGCGGCGGTCACTAACCTGGCCCCCGACCATCTGGTCGACTACGGCGGCTCTTTCGACGAGTACATTGCCGCCAAACGCCACATCCTCGACTACCAGGCCGAGGGCGACTGGGCGGTCCTGAACTGGGACGATCCCATCCTGCGTCAGTGGGGCGCGGCGGCCACGGCGCAGCCCTTCGCCTTCAACCTGTCCCACCGCATGGAGCCGGGCGCGTATCTGTGGCAGGGCAACCTGGCCTATCGCCGCGATGGCGTCGAGCACACGGTCATGCCGGCCGCCGAGCTGCCCGCGCCCGGCCTGCACAACGTCGCCAACGCCCTGTGCGCTATCGCCATCGGCGCGCTGCACGACGTGCCCGCCGAGAAGATGGCCGGGGCGCTGTGTGGCTATAAGACCGGCGCTCACCGCCTGGAGCCGGTGGGCGGGGCGAACGGCGCAGCCTGGGTCAACGACTCCAAGTCCACTACTCCCGCCAGCACAGTAGCCGCTATTCGTGCCTTCCCTAACCGCCGCGTTATCCTGCTCGCCGGCGGTATGGACAAGGGGTTGCCCATCGACGAACTCCTCCAGGCGATGCGCCAGCGGGTAGCCGCGCTGGTCGCCTTCGGCGCGTGGGGGCCGAGTCTGGCCGAGGCCGCCCAGGCGGCAGGTGTCCCGGTAACGGTGGTAGCGGGCGTGGCAGAGGCGGTCGAGGAGGCGGCGCGGCTGGCGCGGCGCGATGACGTGGTCCTGTTCTCGCCGGGCGGCACGAGCTTCGATGCCTACCCCAGCTACGCGCGGCGCGGTGAGCACTTCTCGCAATTGGTACACGAGCTAGACCCTGGGAGCGCGGCGTGAAGGTCTATCGATCCTCGGTGAGCATCCCCCAGACGGGCATGGCGCCCAGCGCGCCTACCACGACACCCAGCGCCACCGTCGGCCACCCCGACTGGCTACTGGCCGTGGCGGTCGCCGCGCTGACCCTGTTCGGCCTCATCATGATCTACAGCACCACCTACCCCTGGGTCGACGATGACCCGACGCGCTTCCTGGAACGCCAGGGGATGTATGCCGTCGCGGGGGTCGTGCTGATGCTGGTGATGATGCGGGTACGCTACCAGTTCTGGCGGCGCTGGTCGGTGCCCCTGATGCTCAGCACGCTGGCCTTGCTGTTCTTCGTCCTCATCGTCGGCAAGGCGGGCTTCGGCGCGACACGCTGGTTCCTCAACGGCTCCATCCAGCCGAGCGAGATCGCCAAGCTGACGGTCATCATCTACGTCGCCGACTGGCTGGCGTCCAAGGGGCAGCAGATTCGCAAGATCAGCCTGGGGCTGCTGCCCTTCTCCATCTTCATCGGTCTCGTGACAGGCCTGATTCTCTTGCAGCCCAACTTCAGCACGGCCTGCCTCATCGCCGCCACGGCCTTCATCCTGTTCTTCATCGCTGGCGCCGACATTCTCCAGATGATCATCGCCGGGCTGGTGGGATCGCTGGCGGCCGTGCTACTCATCCTGCAAGCGCCCTATCGCCTGCGCCGCGTGACTATCTTCATGGATCCGCTGGCGGATCCGGA
>JAHCIE010000613.1 GCA_026129385.1 Anaerolineae bacterium | reverse complement strand
CGACTTACAAATACACAACGGTCTGGCAAGATCTGCCAGACCGTTGAAAGGCCAGCTAGAGTCTTACCAGGGACCGGATCTCACTTGTCGGACTCCGACGCTTGCTGCACGCCGTGCTCCAGAAGTGGGGTCGTGTGTGTACCTTGTCAACTACCGGCGAGCGCCCGCAGGCACTCGCGCTTGCAGGCCTTGTCTGCCTGCTTTACTGGGACGTGCTGAGGCGGCGTTTCTTACGCTGCTCGCCAGTTTGTTGCCAAACTCGCCCCACATGCGAGCAGCTTCCGCCACTCGCCTTGTTGGGACGCCTGGCGGCGTGGCTTCTTACGCCTTCCTGCAATCTCTACTCCCCAATCTCCAATCTTCCTACTGACACCGTGCTCCCCAGCCACTCGCCACGACCCGCACATCCACATCGTCGACAACACCGTCCAGGTTGCGGTCGAGGCGGCGCTGGTAGGCTGGCTGGCTGCTGGCTGCGCCCCGCGCCGCCGCTACCAGGGCGATGTCAGTCACGTCGATGCGTCCGTCGAAGTTGACGTCGCCCGTCAGGCGGCAGGCCGGGCAGCCGAGGGTATTGAGCGCCTGCTGCACAAAGGATGTCTGCTGGGCGATGGGCAGGCTCTGTAGGCCGAAGGTCAGGTAGAGGGTGCGATACGCGCCCAGGTAGGCAATCCCGCCATAGGTTGGCTGGCCTGTCCAGGCCAGCACCGCCTGGCCGCCCTCGGCGGGCTGGGTAGGCGACGGGAAGTCGAGTTGCGCGGGCAGGCCTATGTCGAAGGTCCGCCCGTTCCACGCGCCGACGCCCTGCGCCGTCGAAGCCGTCGGCCCGCTGCCGGGTAGAACGCGCAGGTAGGTCTGGTGGAACACCGTTGCCGCGCCGCCCGGCTCGGTCAGCAGCAATCGCCCGTCCCGCTCCAGGTAGGCCTGCACCTGGGCCGCGTCGGCCTCGCGCAGACGATGTAACTTCTGGCCGACGACCCAGATGACCAGGCAGTAGTTCTGCATGGCGTCGGCCGTCGGCCCGCTGCCCGTCGCGCGCACCTCAAACACGTCAGCCTGGCGACCGAGGTTGCCCAGGGCGTCGAGCCAGGCTTGCTGCATGTCCAGACCTTCGTCGTCGTCTACGATGAGAACAGGCGCTGCCGGCCGCAGGCTCATATCGGCCGTCGTCGGCCCCGTGACCGTGACGCTGGCCTCCGCTGCCTGGTAGCCCATCGCCTCGGCGCGCAGGCGATACGTTCCGGGCGGCAGCGACAGGCTGTAGCGGCCATCCGCGCCCGTGGCCGCCTGGGCCGGTATACCCGCCACGCGCACGGTGGCCCGCACCGGCCGACCGCTATCGCTCACCACGCCGCCGACGGCTTGCGCCACGGCGGGGGTCAGTGGCACGTCCTGGGTGGTCGTCGCGCCGGCGGTGATGGTGGCGGGGGCCGTGGCAGCCTGATAGCCCAGGGCCGTCAGGCTCAGAGTGTACGCGCCCGCCGCGGCCTTGAACGTGTATTGGCCGCTGCTGTCCGTCGCGACGGTCTCATTCAGGCCGCCGGGGCCGCTCAGTGTCACCCGCGCCCCGCTCAGAGGCTGGCTTGTCATCGCGTCGCGCAGCGTGCCACGCACCTCGCCCAGGGTCAACGCGGCTTGAATTGCGGCGAAGGCGTCCACCTCGCCCCAGCCCCAGGTGTTGTTGGCGCGGTTGGGTATAGTGACGCCGCACGTGGTCGCATCATGGTAGATGGCCGTCTGGCGGAGGATGGCCTCGGTCGCTGCCACCTGGCCGCGCAGGGCGGGGGCGGCCGCCCACAGCAGCGCCGCCACGCCCGCCACGTGGGGCGAGGCCATGGACGTTCCGTCGCCCGACGTATACCCGCCACCAAGCCCTGCCGATTGGACGCTCACGCCAGGCGCAGTCAGGTCGGGCTTGGGACGGTTGCTGCCGTCCACGTTGACCGGCCCGCGGCTGCTGAAGGCGGCAATGCTGCCTGTCGCGTTGAACGCGCCGACGCTGAGGGTCTCGGCGGTCAGGCCGGGCGGCTCATGCACCGATGAGCACGTGGGGCCGTCGTTACCGGCGGCGGCCACGAACAGGATGCCCGCCGCCCGTAGCGTCGTGATGGCCTGGGTCAGAGTCTGGGGGTAGCAGCCTTCGTCGAGCG
>JAHCIE010000612.1 GCA_026129385.1 Anaerolineae bacterium | reverse complement strand
CCCGCCTTCAAAGACGGAAAGCGCGCGAAAGGTGCGCTGCTCGTCGGCGGTCAAGTAATGCCATGACTGCTCCAGCACGACCTGCATGCTGCGGTGGCGGGCAGGAATATCGCGCTGGCCCGTGGCAAGCAGCTCGCTGCCGCCGGCCAGCTCCGCTGCCACTTGCCGGCAGGGCAGGGCCTTGAGCCAGGCGGCAGCCAGCTCGATGGCGAGCGGCGCACCGTCCACCATCCGGCAGATCTGCCGGATGTGGGGCAGCTCCCGCTGGGGGTCAAAGTCGGGCCGGACCCGGCGGGCACACTGCTCAAACAAGGCGACGGCGTCGGCCGGCACCTCAGCGCCGGCGGCCCCCTCTGTGTCCACGGCCATCCCGCCGACTGGGTAGAGCCACTCCTGCTGCAGGTTGAGCGCCTCGCGCGTGGTGACCACAAGCTTGACGTGGCCCGCATGGGCCAGGATGCGCGCCGCCAGGCTGCCGTCCAGCACCCCTTCGGCGCCGTCAAGGATGAGCAGCAGCCGCTTGCCGGCCAGGTAGCTGAGCAGCTGGCGCTCCTCATCCCCCTGCTCGTAGAAGGTGAATCCGAGCGCGGCGGCGATGGCCGCAACGACGAGTTCGGCCCCGTCGATCCCCTCGAGGGCAGCAAAGTAGACCCCGTCATGAAAAAGCGCGGGTTGCTGCAGGGCAAGCTCGCCCAGGCGCACGGCAAGACGCGTCTTCCCAAACCCGCCGGGCCCCAGCAGCGTGAGCAGGCGGCACGCGGGGTCGGCGACGCGGGCGGCCAGCTGCGCGAGTTCCGCCCGGCGGCCTACAAAAGGCGTGGCACGCGTGGGCAGGTTGGTGCGGGGCGTGTGCGCGCGTGCCTCCAGCGGCGCGCCGGCCAGGGGTAAACGGTCCGCCGGTTGTTCACCCCGCGCCATCGCGACAAAGCGCGGGCGCTCGGCATCGGGGACGGCCAGTTGATCGGCAAGCAGCAGCGCCATCTGCCGCGAGGGGCGGCGCTCGTCACGCTCTATCTTGACGATGGTGATGGTGGCGCAGTTGACTCGCTGCGCCAGGTCGGCCTGTGTCAGGTCGAGGGCCTGGCGCCGGCGGCGGACCCAGTACCCAAACGACGCGGTGGTTTCGGATTGCGCCAAGGGACCTATCGCTCCTGGTTGAGGGTCAGTACGCGCAGTCGTTCGGCCGGGCATACCTCAGGGCTGAGGTTCTCGATTGTAATGGCGTCAGATAGATCGCACAAACGGCGCAAATCAGGGCAGGTGGTCCCCTCCGCCCCATCTTCTGCTATAATGTTCCCGAACAGCAGCCGTATGTGGCAGCCGCACGCGGCAGCCCCTACCATCTATCCGTACTATCTACTCTCTAGCGAAAGGAATTATCCATGTCCGCTGTTCCCGTCCCACCCCGCCACCGCACCTGGGTCGTCGTCCTCCTGGCCATCGTCGCCGTCCTCGCCGGCCTCGCCGCCTTCCTCGACGCCGCCCGCTACATGGGCTGGCTGCCGGTCACCGTCACCACCATGCTCGGCGAGTACAAGTTCGTCATGCCCTCGGCCAACTGGTTTGGCGCCCTCATGGAAGTCATCGTCGGTATCATCTGGTTCATGGTCGCCGGCTGGATCTGGAACCTCAACCCCTCCGGCTGGCTCTTCGTGGTCGTGATCGCCGTCATCAACCTGATCTTCCTGCTCTTCGCCATCTTCGGCCAGACCACCATGCAGGCCGTCGCCCTCCCCGCCCTGCTCAATATCGTGGTCCTGATCCTGGCCTTCCTCCCCGGTACCAAGGCCGCCTTCGGCCAGCCCGTACCGGCGCGCAAGTAACGCAGCGGCACAAGGTCCGGCGCATGCGGACCGCAGGCGTCGACCGGTTCTCGCGCCGGCGCCTGCAGTTCCCTTCGCCGGATTTGTGTCCCTACCGCGCAATCCTCGCCAGGAACGCCCTGTGCCCGTCCCCCGCCCGCAGCCACATAACCGCATGCATCCTGCCCGCCTCCGTTTGTGCCGAGCCCGCCACCTCTCCTGCATCGTTGATGGCGGACGCCGTGCCCTTTGCCCCGTTGAGTGTGCCGAGATCGGTCATGACCCCGTCCTTCCACAAAAACACGTGCCTGCCGCCCGCCGCCGTCTCGCTGTCGCCGGCGACTTCCC
>JAHCIE010000611.1 GCA_026129385.1 Anaerolineae bacterium | reverse complement strand
CCGCAGCAGAACGTCTAACCTGACGCCATGATTGTTGGGGGCGGCTAGCTCAGTTGGTTAGAGCGCCTCGCTTACACCGAGGAGGTCGTAGGTTCGAGTCCTACGTCGCCCACACGCCACGCGGTCGAGACATCTCGACCGCGTGGCTTTTTTGCGACCCTGGGCAGGGCTGCGCGTATACTTGGTAGGGCGTGTGTTACGTGCCGCCCAAGGAGGTGTTATGTCACGCCTGTTCCGGACGCTCGTTGTGGCCGTGCTGCTTCTCTTCGCCTGTGCCTTCCCCGCCCTGGCTGCCAAGAGCTACAGCGCCGACCGCTTCGATGTTGACGTCATCGTCCAGCGGGATGGGTCGGCCCTAGTGACGGAGACGGTCACCTTTCGCTATGAGGGCGGCCCGTTCACCTACGCCTTTCGTGGGATTCCGACCCGCTTCACGGACGGTATAAGCGACATCCAGGTGAGCGAAGGCGGGCGCGTCTATCAGCCGGGTGGTGCGCAGCCCGGCCAGGTCGAGCGCCAGGACCGCAATAATGAGATTCGTCTCACCTGGCACTTCCCCGAAACAAGTGACATGACTCGCACGTTCACTGTGTCGTATCGGGTGGAGGGGGTCGTGCGCGAGGATGGCGGGGCAGCGGAGTTGCGATGGGCCGCGCTGCCGACTGACCACGACTACACCATCGGGTCGAGCCTGGTGACGGTACAGCTTCCGCCGGGGGTGAGCGTCGACCGCGCCAGCCTATTGGCGGGGCGGGGCGCGCTCCAGGCCCAGGGGGACCGGGTCATCGTTGAGGCGACGGACATTCCGCGTAACGGCTCCCTGACGTTGGGGGTGTGGATGCCGTTGCGCGCGTTCAGCAACGTGCCGCCCGCCTGGCAGGCGGCCGCGATGGCAGACGCGGCATGGGCGCGCCCGCTCCAGATTGGCTCCGCCCTCGGCGGCGTGTTGATCCTGGCGCTAGGCCTGCCCGCGCTGGTTGTCGCCTGGCTGCGCAGCCGAGGCGAGAGTGTGCCGGGGGTGCGAGGCGAGTTGACGGGGCCGCCCGATGACCTGCCGCCGGGTCTGGTGGGCGCGCTGGTCGGCCGCGGCTCACCGCTGGCAACGCTGCTGGACCTGGCGCGGCGGGGTGTGCTCGAGTTTCGCGAGCAGAACCGCCCTGGCTTCTTTGGGGTGACGCACGATTTCGCGGTGGCGCTACGCGATGCGCGCGCCCCGCTGCAACCCTACGAGCAGGCCATACTGACGGCAGCCTTCTCGCGGGCGGCACAGCCCACCTTCGCCACATCGGAGGAGATGGGCAAGGGCTTGCAGAAGGCCCACTCGCAACTGGGTGACACGGCCAAGACGGAGCTACGGGCACGGGGGTTAGTGGACCTGCGAAGCGAGACGGTGCGCGGGCGCTTCATACTGGCGGGGCTGGCGCTGCTGTTCGTGGGCACAGCGGTTCTCGTCGGGTTGGTCGCCGCGCTGGGTGTCGCGGGTATTGCGACGGGCGTGGCGCTCATGGTCCTGGGCATCGTCGCTCTGCTGTTTTCGGCCGCCGTAGCGGTGCAAACGGCGGCGGGCCAGCGCGAGGCCTCGGCCTGGGAGGCGTTTGGCCGCTATTTGAAGCGCATCGCCAACGGCGGCGCGCCGGAGGGGGCGGCCTATCTTGAGCCGTACCTTGCCTACGCGGCGGCCTTTGGGCTAGAGAGCAAGTGGATCAAGCAGTACACGGCAACGCAGACGCCGCCGCCGGCCTGGTTCCACCCACTGGCCAGCCAGGCGGGCGGCGGGGATCATATGGCGGCCTTCGTGGTAGTCATGTCGTCGGCCTCGCGTTCGGCGGGAGCCAGCAGCGCGGCGAGCGCGGGCGGCGGCGCAGGGGGCGCGGCGGGCGGCGGGTCGAGTGGGTCCGGATGAGATGGGGCGGCTGGTTACTAGCGGGCAAGGTGCTTGACCATCTGCGCGGGTGTGGGTAAAATATCTTTCACTAGCGAGCATCTGACAGAAATTGAGACGCAATAGTTCAGGTGTTGAGATGTCCCACGCGGCATTGGGTGATCAAGCGCCGCCGGTTGTGGCCGGTGGCGCGCTTGCGGGCGACATTGCTGCGGGCATTGGCCTCGTGTGGCGCGCCGCCGAGCGTGGCGGGGCCAGTGGCGCCGCCGTC
>JAHCIE010000610.1 GCA_026129385.1 Anaerolineae bacterium | reverse complement strand
AATTCGCGAGCAGCGCCGCGCCGAGGTGCAAGCTATCGGCGCGGGCGCGGTCAATCAGGCCATCAAGGCTGTCGCGATCGCCCGCAACTATCTTGCCGAGGATGGCATCGACGCCATCTGTATCCCGTCCTTTGCCGAGGTTCAGATCGGCGATCAGGAGCGAACCGCGCTGCGGCTGGTGGTTGAGCCGCGACAACCGGCAGAATAGCTTAGGAGAGAGGGGGCGAAGACCGCGCGGTCTTCGCCCCCTCTGGTTATTCCTACACCGCCCAATGCTGTCGGCCCGAGTGCAAGGTCTACTTCAACTGGCGGTTGACCTGATCGAGCAGGAACTTCACCATCGGGTTGTTGGGGTTAGACTGCACCGTGCGAGCAATCTGGCACATCGCGCCAACGGCCGCGTTGCCGCCGCTCGCCACCTCGGCCAGGTTGAAGGACAAGCGCTGGCTTGGGATGGTGGTGTTCAGCTCCGGCACAGCCACCGGCGCCATGTCCAGGCTGATGCGCTCGCAGCTGTCGCCCTCGGTCGTGATGATGGCGGTCACGTTGGGCACCGAGCCGCCCTGACCGTTGGCGCGCTTGTAGGTAATCGCTCCCGTCATCTGCAACCGGTTGCCCTGCACCCCCAGATTCTGAAGCGCGTACACGTATTGAATCTTCTCACCCCCTAGATTGAAGCTGCCTTCGACCGTGTTGCCCAGGAAGCGCGCCGTGAGGTCGGTCACGCCGGGCACGGCCGGCGCGGCCGCCTTCGGCTGGGCCTGGGCAGCGGGCGGGGGAGCGGTGGTCGAAGTCGGTCGGGGGGATGGGGCGGCGGTGGGCAGGGGGATGCGAGTGGCGGTCGGGGCAGGCGCGGCCGCCTGGCCGCTGGCAAAGAACTGGTTCCACACGCCGCAGCCACTCAGGGTCAGGGTCAGGGTCAGGGCCAGCGCCAGCGTCAATCCTCTCGGAATCATGGTTGTCTTCCTCCATCGTTCCAAACAAGCCTATACTATAGCACATACCGGGCCACGCGCCTAACAATATGGGCATTCGCGCAGGGGCGGGGTTGCCCTGCCCTGCCGCTACAACTCGCTGCCATGTCTAGCGTTACCTCCACTATCAGCCTTGCCACGATCACCGCTCACCGCGACATTATCTACCGCCGCACCCTCGGCCGCCGCCTGCACACCGCCGACGACGCGGCGCGCTGGGTGGACGAGGTCGGCTTCGCCTTCCTGTTCCCCGACGCCGGCATTGAGATGCCCTCGCTGTGGCAGGCCACCTGCGGTGGCGTCCGCCCCATCCCCAACAACCACCACGACCGTGACCTGGGCCACGTCTGGGGCTGGAAGGATAGCCTGCCCGCCCAACGCCGCGTCTTCTACGCCAAGCTCCTACGCGGCAAGCCGATGCTGGTCGCCCTGGACTGCGCCCCCCTGTTCTACGCCCTGACCGATAACTTCGGCGATGAGCAAGACTACCTGGCCGAGTACGAGGCGGGCGCACTGACCGTAGAGGCTAAGCGCGTCTACGAGGCGCTGTTGGCCCAGGGTCAGGCCGCGCCTACCAGCGTTCTGCGCCGGGTGGCGGGCCTGGAAGGCAAGGCCCACATGGGCCGCTTCGACCGCGCTGTGGCCGAGTTGCAGCGGGGCATGAAGATCGTCAAGGTGGGCATCTCCGATAGTAACCGGTGGGGCTACGCCTACGTGTACGATCTGCTGCCCCACGCCTACCCCCACGTCCCTGAGCAGGCCCGCGCCCTGTCGCGCCGCGATGCCAGGCGCGGCTTGCTGCGCCGCTATCTCGCCAATGTCGGCGCTGCCCCTGCCAACAAGGTCGTCCGGCTGTTCGGCTGGGACGCCAGTACCGTCGATCGCCTCGCCGAGGACCTGGCCGCCGAGGGCGCCGCCCGCGCCCCCGTCGAGGGCCTGGCGAGTGACTGCCTGGTGTGGGAGGACCTGCGGGGATAGCGACCACCGACCACGGCCGTTCGAGGGACATCCACCCCTGTCCTGGCACGTTAATGGACTGTGGTCGTCAAGCCTCACCTGTGCTATAATGCCCATGACGCAGCGTGTTATCACTGGCGGCGGGAGGTTGCATGGCGCGCAGCATGGACGAACGAGAACTGGCTCTGTCGGGGGCATCGGTCATCTACGATGGCTTCGATGTCTACCACAC
>JAHCIE010000061.1 GCA_026129385.1 Anaerolineae bacterium | reverse complement strand
ATCGTCGTGTAGCGGCAGCGGCCACCCGGTTTGACGAGAATCTCGACCACCGCCGAGTGCAGCGAGTTGGAGCTATAGACCGGCGCGGTGCAGCCCTCGATGTAGTGGACCGACGCGCCCTCGTCGACGATGATGAGCGTCCGCTCGAACTGCCCCATGTTCTGGGCGTTGATGCGGAAGTAGGCCTGCAAGGGTAGGTCCACATGGACGCCCGGCGGCACGTAGATGAACGACCCGCCCGACCACACCGCCGTGTTGAGGGCAGCGAACTTGTTGTCGTTGGCCGGGATGATGGTGCTGAAGTACTTCTTGACCAGATCCGGGTACTCGGCCACCGCGGTGTCCGTGTCGACGAAGATGACACCCAGCTTCTGCCACTTCTCTTGCAGGCTGTGGTAGACCACCTCGGACTCGTATTGCGCGCCGACACCGCCGAGGAACTTGCGCTCCGCCTCGGGGATGCCCAGCTTCTCGTAGGTGCGGCGAATGTTCTCCGGCACCTCGTCCCAATTGTCGGCCTTCTCGTCGCTGGGACGCACGTAGTAGTGGATGTCGTCGAAGTTGAGCGTGCTCAGGTCGCCGCCCCAGGTGGGCATTGGCCGCCGCTCGAAATGCTCCAGCGCCTTGAGGCGCTTCTTGAGCATCCATTCCGGCTCGTTCTTCATGGCCGACAACTCTTCGACCACCTGCCGCGTCAACCCCTTGCCCGACTTGAAAGCGTAGACTTCGGGGTCCTTGAAGTCATACTTGGAATAATCAAGGTCCAGATCAACTGTTGACGCCATTCGCGTGCCTCCTTCGATCTCATGCGCATGGATAAGCGCGTTAGCTAGAGTCTGTGGTGTGCGTCTGCCTTACGGCTGCAAGCCTGCCTGCATCGCCAGCGTTGCCCTTATCGCAGGCGAAAGCCGCTGTGTCGATTCCGCCATCGTCTGCAAGTTGCGGAGGACGGCATCCTGCAGGACACGGTGGTCATAGAAGTAGCCTTCTCCACGCGCCGTGTCCTCCTCGATCCGACGGATGCTCTCCAGGATGTGCGCGAGATAGATGGCGTCATTCTTCACAGCACGACAGCCTCGCCAAACACGCGCTCTCGTAGCAAGGTGTGGAGGCCGCCTGTCGTCACCACCTCGACTCGCCGCCCGAGCAGCGCCTCCAGCTCAACAATCATCCCCGCCGGAAACCACGGGCTAACCGTCGTGCCTGCATCCACCAGCAGGTCGATGTCGCTCTCAGGCGTCACCTCGCCACGGGCGACGGAACCGAACACGCGGAGGTTATATGCCCCATGCCGCGCGGCGATGCGCTCGATCTCGAGGCGGCGCTCCCGAAGCACATCCAGCACAGCCTCGGTATCGGCTTGAACCGTCGTATTCATGGTCTATTCGTCCTCGTCCTCGGCCCACTCGGGGACACCGTAGACGCCGGCCTTGACGGCCTTCAGCGACAGCAGCGCGCATTTGAGGCGGACGGGGCTGATGGGGATGCCCAGCATGTCCAGCAAGTCCTCCTTGCTGAGCTGCTTCACCTCATCCACCGTCTTGCCGACCATCGCCTCGCTTAGCATCGACATGGCCGCCTGGCTGATGGCGCAGCCGTGGCCGTGGAAGCGCACCGCCGTGACGGTATCGCCCTCGACCCGCATCTCCACCGTCAGCCGGTCGCCGCACAGCGGGTTGTACTCCTCGCGGCGTATGGTGACCGGCTCGTCCAGCGTCCCGTAGTTGCGCGGGTTCTGGGAATGGTCCAGGATATGCTCGCGGTACATCGCGTCCACAGGTAACTCCGCCTAGACGCCAAACACCTGCTTGGCGGCATCCAGGGCGTCGACGAAGGTGTCGACCTCGTCGATGCGATTATAGAGGTAGAAGCTGGCCCGCGCCGTGGCCGTCACGCCCAGGTGGTCGATTAGAGGCTGGGCGCAGTGTTGCCCCGCCCGCACCGCCACGCCGCGCTGATCCAGCATGGATGCCAGATCGTGGGGGTGAATGCCCTCGACGTTGAACGCCACCACGCCGCCGCGCCGGTCGGCGGGCGGCCCGTAAAGGGTGATGCCGCCTAGCGCGTTCAGTCGTTCCAGGGCGTAGCTGGTGATAGCCCGCTCGTGGGCGTGAATCTTGTCCATGCCCACGGCGGTGAGGTAGTCCACCGCCGCGCCCAGGCCGATGCCTTCGGCGATGCTCGGCGTGCCCGCCTCGAACTTCCAGGGTAGCTCGTTCCACGTCGAGGTGGCGTGGTACACTTCCTTGATCATGTCGCCGCCGCCCAGGAACGGCGGCATCTCCTCCAGCAGCGCCCGCTGGCCCCACAGCACGCCGATGCCCGTCGGGCCAAGCATCTTGTGCCCGGTAAAGGCGACGAAGTCCGCCCCCATCACCTGTACGTCGATGCCCTTGTGGGGAACCAGCTGCGAGGCGTCCAGCAACACCCGCGCCCCGACCGCATGGGCGCGCTCGATGATCTCCGACGCGGGCGTGATGGTCCCCAGCACGTTGGACATACCAGTGAAGGCTACGATGCGCGTGCGTGGCGACAGCAGTGTGTTATAGACAGCCAGGTCAAGCTGCCCCGTCGGCGTGACGGGGATGAAGCGCAAGGTTGCGCCGGTGCGCTGTGCCAACAACTGCCAGGGAACGAAGTTGGAGTGGTGCTCCATGTCGGTGACGATGATCTCGTCACCCTTGCCCACGTTCGCGCCGCCCCAGGCGTAGGCTACCAGGTTGATAGCCTCCGTCGCGTTGCGGGTGAAGATGACCTCGCGGTAGCTACGAGCGTTGATGAAGCGGGCCACCTTGCGGCGCGCCCCCTCGTAGGCCTCCGTGGCCTCTTCACTCAACGTGTATACCCCCCGATGCACGTTGGCATTGTGCATCTGGTAGTAGTCGTCGATGGCGCGAATCACCGCTGTCGGCTTCTGCGACGTGGCGGCGTTGTCCAGGTAGACCAGCGGGTAACCATTGACCACCCGCTGGAGCAGCGGGAAGTCCGCGCGGATGCGCTCGACGTCGAGCACGCTGGAGGTTGTGGAGATCGTGGCTGTGCTTGTCATGGCAGTCCTCGCATCATACCGCCGGCCTACTCACTCCAGGCCGGCCTCAGCCTTGCGCTGCTGCGTCCGATACTCTCGCGCCGCGCTCTTGAGCGTGTCCAGCGAGAGCATCGCGCATCGCGGTCGAGACATGACCACGTCGCGCCCCAGCGAGTCAAGTAGATCGTCGTGGGACATACTCTCCACCTCGGCGAGAGTCATGTCCTCGACCATCTCCGTTAGCACCGAGGCCGACGCCTGGCTGATCGTGCAGCCTTCGCCGTCGAAGGTCAGTCCGACGATCTTGTCCGTCGTCGGGTCAACCTTGAGGTACATGGTGACCACATCGCCGCAGCCGGGGTTGCCCCCCGGTCGCACCACATCCGCGTCGCTCAGCGCGCCGTGGTGGCGCGGGTTCTGATAATGGTCCAGCAGAAAGTCGATGTAGTCCTGACGCGAGAACATGTCACTTCTCAATCGGCGCGCCGACCAGGTTGCCCCACTCCGTCCACGACCCGTCGTAGTTGCGGACGCGCGGGTAGCCGAGCAAGTAGGTCAAGACGAACCACGTGTGGCTGGATCGTTCGCCGATGCGGCAGTAGGCCACCACGTCGGCTTCCGGCTTCAGACCCTGCTCCTGCTCGTAGATGGCGCGCAGGTCGTCGGCCGACTTAAACGTGCCATCCGGCCGCACGGCTCGCCCCCACGGTACGTTCTTCGCGCCGGGGATGTGGCCGCCACGTAGCGCCCCCTCCTGGGGGTAGCCGGGCATGTGCAGCAGCTCGCCCGAAAACTCCTGGGGCGAGCGCACGTCCACCAACGGCGCTCCGGAGCCGATGTGCTCCATCACGTCGTCACGGAAGGCGCGGATCTGGCGGTCGTCGCGGGCCGCGGCCTGGTAATGGGTCGGCGGGTAGAGGGGCACGTCCTTCGTCAGTGGTCGGCCCTCATCAGCCCACTTGGTACGGCCGCCATCCATAATCCGGGCGTCAGCATGGCCAAACAGCTTGAACACCCAGAAGGCGTAGCACGCCCACCAGTTGTTCTTGTCGCCGTAGAACACCACTGTGGTATCGTTGGCGATGCCCTTCTCCGACATGAGCTGCTCGAAGTGGACCTGGTCCAGGTAGTCGCGCCGCACCGGGTCCTGCAAGTCGGTGTGCCAGTCGATCTTGACCGCGCCGGGCACGTGGCCGATGTCGTAGAGGAGCAGGTCCTCGTCCGACTCGACGACGCGTACCTTCGGGTCCTTGATATGGTTCATCACCCAGTCGGTGCTGACCAACACCTCAGGGTGGGTGAAGCCAGCCGTCACGAAGGCAGAGATTGGGGCAGCCATAGGTACTACTCCTCAGGCGTCTAGTTTGCGGTCGAAGGCCTCGCGCAGGCGGTCCTGAACGCTCTCTAGCGTGATACGCTGCATGATCGGCTCGAAGAAGCCATCGACGATGGCGCGTGTGGCCTGGGCGCGGCTCAGGCCACGCGTTTGCAAGTAGAAGATCCAGTCCTCGTCGATCTCGCTAACCGTCGCACCATGGGACGCGCGGACCTGATTAGCCTCGATCTCCAGGCTGGGGATCGAGTCGGCGCGGGCTTCCTTGCTCAGCAGCAGCGTGTTGTCGTGCAGGTAGGAGTTGGCGTCCTGTGCCCCAGGGTGGATCTTGATCAAACCCTCGAACACGCTGCGTGCCCGGTCGCGCAGGACGCCCCGAAACAGCAAGTCGCCGTCCGTCAGGGGGGCAACGTGGTTCATCAGGGTGAAGATGTCATGATGCTGGTTGCCGCTGCCGAACTGCACGCCCAGCATCTCAGTCGATGCGCCCTCGGCGCCCAGTCGCGACTCGGTGAAGGAGCGCATGAGGCTCGCGCCCAGGATGCCGTGCGTCCAGTTGATGGCGGCGTCGCGCCCCACGTCGGCTCGCTGCGTGATGAACGCGATAGCATTGTCGCCCCAGTTTTGCAGGTGGATGTACTTCACCTGGGCGTTGGGGCCGACAATGACCTCCGTCACCGATGCCGCCAGTAGTGGCGTGTCGCCGACGGGTGAAATCGTCTCTTCCAGGATTGTGACCGCCGCGTTCTCCTCAGCGATGACCAGGACACGCGGGAAGACGGCTCCGCCAGGAACATCGGCGTGGAACACGACCTGCACCGGGGCCTCGATGGCCACATTGCGCGGCACGTATAGGAACAGGCCGCCGGTCCAGAACGCACTGTTGAGGGCGGTGAGCTTGTCCTCGTCGGCGCGAACCACTGAGCCGAGGCGTTTGGCGGCCTTCGATGCCGCCGTCGTCGTCGCCTGGCTAAGGGAGCCGAGAATCACGCCGCGCGCGGCAAGCGCCGGGTTCAACTGGGCGTGAACAATTTCGCCATTCGACTGGACGAACAGGCCTGCCCGCTGCTCGTGATCCTCGCTGCGCGTCGTTGCGCGGATATCGGCCGGCAGGTCGCCCGCCTCGACAACCAGGTGAAAGTCGTCGAGGTGGACCTTGCTCAGGTCCGTACGTTCGAGACGCGGCATGTCAGCGGCGGCGAAGGCCGCGAAAGCCGCCGCACGCCCCTGACGCGGGTCAGCCGAAGCCAGGCCGCGCCGGATGAGGTCGTCAAGGGTGTCGTGGGTTAGGGCAGCGCGCATGGACGTCGTGGTGAGCGTCATGGTTACTCCTCGACCAACTCGACATCGATGACCGGCTCTGCCAGGCCTACCTGTTGCCGTACCCAGTCGTAGCCTTGGGCCTCTAGCTCCTCGGCCAGCTCGGGGCCGCCGGTCATGACGATACGGCCATCGAGCATGACATGCGTCACGTCTGGCTTGATGTAGTTCAGCAGGCGCTGGTAGTGGGTGATGACCAGGATACCCATATCGGGGTTCATCAGGGTGTTCACGCCGTTAGCGACGATCTTTAGGGCGTCGATGTCGAGGCCCGAGTCCGTCTCGTCGAGAATGGCGATGGTGGGGTTCAGCACCGCCATTTGTAGAATCTCGGCGCGCTTCTTTTCACCACCCGAGAAGCCCTCATTGAGATAGCGACCGGCGAAGGACGGGTCCATATCCAGCAGCTTCATCTTGTCGAGCATGAGTTTGCGGAACGCAGGAATGGCGATCTTCTTGCCGTCCGTCTGGCGCGCGTTCATCGCCAGGCGCAGAAAGTTGGCGACCGAGACGCCAGGGATCGTCACAGGATACTGGAAAGCCAGGAAGAGGCCCAGCTTGGACCGGTCATCTGGCGCGAGCTCCAGGATGTTTTCACCCTGGAACCAGACCTCACCCTCATCCACGTCGTAGGCGGGATGGCCCATCAGCGTGTACGCCAGTGTCGACTTGCCCGAGCCGTTGGGACCCATGAGGGCATGAATTCTGCCCTGCTCAACTGTCAGATCTAGGCCCTTGAGGATAGGCTTGCCCTCAATGCTAACGTGTAGATTACGGATGTCCAGATCGTTGCTCATCGCACCAGCCGCTCCTTCGGGTTTCTATGATGCATTTCTTCAAAATTATAGCCCCAGGACGGGGCGATGTCAACCGATAGCATTCACCAAATTCTAGCGAGGAACAAGGTGGGTGGCAAACATAACGGGGGAGCCGGCCGGGCCGGTCCCCCGTGAACTACGGAAGGCGTCGCCTAGTGCCCGCAGCCGCAACCGCCGCTTGAGGCCGCCGGGGCCGACTGCGCCGAGGTACGGAACGAGTGACCGCACCCGCAGCTGGAGATGGCATTCGGGTTTTCGATCTTGAACCCGCCGCCCATCAGGCTCTCGGTGTAGTCGATGACCGACCCACCCAGGTACATGGCGCTGATCTGATCCACGAAGAGCTGTACCCCGTTCTGCTCGATGATCTCGTCGCCTTCTTCTGCGTGATCCTCGAAGGCCATACCATACGACAGCCCGCTGCAGCCGCCGCCCTGGACAAAGACCCGCAATCCGTAGTCAGGGAGGCCTTTCGCGTCGAGCAGGCCGCGAATTTTATCCGCCGCCAAAGGCGTTAGGGCGACGACCTGATCCTGAACCATATCCATAGGGGAGCGTCTCCTCTCCATAAGTCGCTGTCGGAAGCAGCGCGGGGACTCGTGTAGCGACTATTATAGCATAGCGTCGCGTTTGCGTCAATTACTAAGATGAGTATGATAGAAATACCCCGGTCAGGCATCTGAGGCTGCCCCCGGTACGTATCTTAAATATGTCGGATGCGGGGGCGGACTGAAGCCGCCCCGCCCGATAAAATGAGGGCTTGGCTCGATTGTGGGAAAGAATAGTAAGCGTAGCGCAACACGTGGCGTCTAGAGTGTACCCAATCCTACTTCAATCGGGGGAAGGGGTGCGCCGTAGGAGGATGATATGAAGACGCGAGAGGCCGGCTGGCGGTGCAGTACGTGTGGACATGCGGAGGGCAAAGGATTCAACGGGCTGGAATGTCCGCGTTGTGGCACTGAAGTGGAGGGGCCTGTCGCCCTGGATGATGACGTAGACAACGGGCCAGACCTCGACGATGTTGACATCGACAACGCGGTCATCCTGTATTTTCGGGAGATCGATCGCGTTCCCTTGTTGACCGCAGAGCAGGAAGTGCTTCTGGCGAAGCAGATGGAGGCCGGCAACGAGGCGCGCCAGCGCCTCATGACGGCTGAGGACTTGTCGAGCGAGGAACGCACCCAGCTTGAGGAGGCGAGCGGCACGGGCGAGGCGGCGCGACGCCATCTCACCGAGGCGAATTCGCGCCTCGTAGTCAGTATCGCCAAGCGATACATGGGCCAGGGTGTGCCATTCCTGGACTTGATTCAGGAGGGCAACCTGGGCCTCATGCAGGCGGTGGAGCGCTTCGACCATCGCCGAGGCTGTCGCTTCAGTACCTACGCCACGTGGTGGATTCGCCAGGCAGTGGTGCGCGCTCTAGCCGAGCAGGGCCGCGTGGTGCGTCTGCCGGCGCACGCTAATCAGCAGTTGCGCAAGCTAGCGAGCATCACCGGCCATCTGCGGCAGGAGCTTGGCCGCGAGCCGACGGTAGAGGAGATCGCGGAACGTGCCGAGACCAGCCTGTCCAAGGTGCGCTGGGCGCACGAGCAGTGGCAGTCGCCCCTCTCGCTTGAAGACATGACCTTCCATGAGGACGACGAGGGCGGTTGGGCGGATTACATCCAGGACGAGAGCGAGGATAACCCGACCGACGTTATCGAGTACGGCCAGCTTCAGCAAGACCTCCGCCAGGCCCTGCACGGGCTGACGGCGCGGGAAGAGCGTGTGCTGGAACTACGCTTCGGCCTCAAGGACGGCTACTCGCTCAAGCTGATGGAGGTCGCCGACCGCTTCGGCCTGACCCGCGAGCGCATCCGGCAGATCGAGGGCCAGGCGCTGACCAAGCTGCGCAACCCCGACCGGGCGCGCCGCCTGCGCGAGTACCTCGCGTGATGTACGATAGGGGATGGGCTTCTGTACCCTGACGGCTGAGCTGAATACAGGGCGGGCAACGAAACGCCAAAGGAGTAGCCTCTTCTCCTTTGGCGTTCCCTATGGATGGCGGGTATAATTCGCCGTTGGATACCTGCGTTAGGAGGCTGCTATGACTACACCCGACAAGCGTCGCGTCGATTGGGCGGCGCTCATCGCTCTGGGAATCATGCTGGTCGTTGGGCTGTGGCTTATTTTGGGCGGCGCGACATGGACCGCCGTCCGCTGATTATCTGTCGAGTTTTCGGTGTCAGGAGTTTGGAATGGATAAGCGACAGGCCCGATTGCGGGCCATTGCCATGCTGCGGCGGCGCGACCGTCGCCACAGTCGTGGCGGGCAGCCGTGGTGGCTGTACCTCGGTTTCATTGTCTCGGCTCTCATCCTCACAACGTTGTTAAGCCTGCCGTTCCTGGCCCTCGGCGCGACCACAGCCGTGGCGGCCGGCGCGTCGACCGTGGCGTACAACATGTTCTCCCAGGAAGTACGCGCCGGCATCGAGGCCATTAATTCGGTCAACGACCGCGAGTTGTTTGAGAGTACGCGCATCTATGATCGTAACGGTGTCCTGCTGTATGAGATCGTTGACCAGGGCCGCCGCACGCCGGTGACCCTCGATGGCGTCCCGCAGATCCTCATCGATGCCACCGTTGCCACTGAGGATGACACCTTTTGGGAGAACCCTGGCTTCGACCCCGTGTCGGCGGCGCGCGCCGTCGTGCAGAACCTCACGGGGGGGCGTATCCTGTCGGGTTTTAGCACCATTACTCAACAGCTCGTCCGCCACGTCGCCTTCAGCTACGAAGAGCGTATCGGTCAGAGCTACGAACGGAAGATCAAGGAAGTCGTTTTAGCCTGGGTGATGACCCAGCGCATGAGCAAGCGGGACATTCTTCAGACCTATTTGAACGAGATCTACTACGGCAACCTGGCCTACGGTATCGAAGCCGCCGCCAATACCTTCTTCGGCAAGTCGGCGCGTGACTTGAACGCCGCCGAGGCGACTTTCCTGGTGGGCCTGCCGTCGTCGCCCATCGACCTTGATCCCTTTACCGACTCCGGCTTCCAGCGCTCACGAGCGCGGCAGAAGGTCGTGCTGGGTCTCATGGTCCGCCACGGCTACCTGAACCAGGCTGAAGCCGATGCGATCTATGACCAGGGGGTGCGGCTGTTGCCGCAGGACAAGCGCCAGATCGACATCCGCGCGCCCCACTTCGTCACCTATGCGCGGCGGGAGTTGGAAGAGCGTTTCGGCGTCGACCGCGTGAACCGGGGCGGCTTGCAAGTGACGACCACTGTCGACGTGACCATGCAGGAGACTGCCCAGGAGATCGCGCGCCGCCAGGTAGCGCAGCTCGCTGCGCAGAACGTGACCAATGCCGCCGTGGTCGCCCTCAAGAATGACACGGGCGAGATTCTGACGATGCTCGGCAGCGTCGATTACTGGGACAACAAGATCGACGGGCGTGTCAACGTGGCCATCGCTGAGCGCCAGCCTGGCTCGTCTATCAAACCCCTGACCTACATCACCGCGCTAGAGCAAGGCGTCACCGCCGCCGACATTATCTGGGATGTGAAGCACAAGGAGAAGCTGCCTAACAACCAGGTCTACGAGCCACAGAACTACGACGAGAAGTTCCATGGCCCGGTGCACATGCGCACCGCCCTCGCCAACTCCTACAACATCCCGGCCATCAAGCTCATCAAGCAGGCTGGTGTCCAGGAGACCATCGACACCGCCCACAAGATGGGCATTACCGGCCTCAATCGCGGCACCGACTGGTACGGCCTGTCGCTAACCCTGGGCGGCGGCGAGGTGACTCTGCTGGATATGACCACCGCCTACTCGACGATGGCCCGTATGGGAACGCTGGTGCGGCCCACATCCATCCTCAAGGTCACCGACGGCTCGGGCAACATTCTCTACGAATACCAGCCACCCACGCCGGAACAGGTGCTCAAGCCTGCGTCGGCCTACATCATCACCGACTACCTTTCTGACGAGCAGGCCCGCATTCCCGCCTTCGGCCCTAATAGCCCGCTCAAGCTCACTCAGCCAGCGGCGGTGAAGACAGGCACGACCAACGACTACCGCGATAACTGGACGCTAGGCTACACACCCTACATGACCATCGGTGTCTGGGCCGGCAACAGCGACAATTCGCCCATGATTAAGAGCAGCGGCGTCACCGGTGCGGCTCCAATCTGGCATGACCTCTTCGAGGACGTGTTTAGGACGCCCCAGTTTCTCAACGCGCTGCGCTCGTCACCCGAGGCGCCCCTGCGGCAGGCTTTCCCCCGCCCGCCGGGTATCGTCGAGAGCCAGGTGTGCGCCGCCGCCGCTACCTGTGGCCGGATGGAACGCGAATTGTTCATCGAGGGCACGGTCACCAAGGACCAGAGCAAGCAGTGGACAGCGGCGCCGGTCGTCGAGGTGAAGGGCGCGGATGAGAAGGTGCGCTATTGCCGCGACACGGCCGCGGATGCCACGGCGCACAGCGTCCGTTTTGTGGCCTTGCCTAAAGATGCCGAGGAGCAGAAAGAGGCTGTCGCCTGGCTCAGGCAGGCGGGCTGGCCCACGGCGCCGACGGTCGACTGCACGCCGGAGTGGATCGCCCTCGCGTCGGCGGGTGTTGACCCGAACGACAAGGATGCCGTCGCCAAGGCCCTCGAAGAAGGCCGGGTTGTGGCCACGCCCTCGGCACGGGCAGGCGCGGCGCTCCGCCGCCGCCACCAGCGCAACAGGGCGGCGGTATGGCCCTGACGACAGGCTATCGCGCGCTCATCGCCTCACCGGCCAACGACGGCCTGGTGAAGGGCGCGGTTCCGGTGTCAGGGGTCGTTGAATTCAATCCGGCTGAAATCGACTTTTTCAAGGTCGAGTATCGGCCGCAGAACAGGGACTGGATTACCATTGGCAACGTCCAGCGCGCTGCCAGGAGTGGCACGCTGGAGACCTGGCACACCGAGGCGCTGGCCCCCGGCGCGTACCAGGTGCGCCTGGTGCTGGTCAAGAAGGATGGCAACTTCATTGTGCCGTCGCAGGTGACGGTCCGAGTCGAACCGTAACCATCGCACCCACCCCGCCAACAGGAAGCGAAGGAGGCGTCATGTTCAGGAAGCGAACACGCCCGCAGCCCGCCAGCGAGTCGTCCGTCGATACATCCCTCGGCGCGGCGGCTGAGGCCGCCGCAGCCGCTGTGGCCGCCGTGGCTGAGGGGGACTACGGCGAAGCTATGTCCCAGGCGGCCCAGGCGGCCGTGGCAGCGGGACCAGCCGTGGAGAGTGTCGTGGCCGCCGAGGCCCCTCAGCCATCAGCGCCGGGTGCGGTCGAAGGCCTGACCGACGACGACCTGTCGACGATTGCCGACGCGGTCGAGAGTCGTGTCCAGGTGGCGGCGGCACACGAGCCAGCCCCGGCCAGACTGAGCAATGAGCAGGTGGCGGCCATCGCGGCGGCGGTCGCGGCCAGGATAGCGCCCTCGCTGGCTGAGGCGAAGGTCGCGCCGCCCGACCTGACGGCCGAGCAGGTGGCTTCCCTGGCCGACTCCGTTGCTGCGCGCGTCAAGGCGACCGTCGCCGCGCGGCCCGCTGAGTCGCCCAGCGCGGCGGTGGGCTTGAGCGAGGCCGAGTTGACTCTCATTGCGGATGCGGTCGCTGCCCGCATTGCCACCGAAGCCGGCGCGGCTGGCGCTCGCAGCTTCGCGGCCCAGGCCTCGGTCAGCGAGGCCGCTCAGAGTATGGCCGACGCGGTCCAGGCCGTGGCCGATGATGCGGCGCGGCAGGCCCTCGCCGACGCCCAACTCAAGGCGGAGCGTCGCGCCAGCGGCGGTATGGCGCTGGTGAAGGGGCTGCTATTGGGCGCGGGGGCAGGCGTGGCCGCCGCCTATTTCCTCTCTCCCTACTCAGGCGAGCAGCTACGTAGCCTGATCGCTGACCGTCTGGGGGGTAACACATCCTGGGAACCACCCATGCCGTCGGCCGGTCCCGAGCCTGGTTTCGCGGCGTGGGAGTCGACGCTACGCTCGAATCCCCCGACAGCGGCCGACATTCGCGCGACCGCTCAGAGTTGGGCGGCTGCTGATGCAGCCGACTCGATTACTTTGCCGAACGTCCCATCCGCCCCGGCGCACGGCGATGACATTGAGCCGGGCGCTGACGACCCCAGTGCAAAGGCCTGAGCGCGGCGACGGCACGCGGAATCGCTACGCCAGGGCAGGCTTCGCACGTCGGAGCCTGCCCTGTTCTCTCGGTCGCCAACCCTTCTGTGTCATTTCTGTCTTGCATAGCAATTAGCTTTTAGGTAATATCATCATCCCGTTGTGGGTGCTGATTGTATATGCTATCGTCATGTTCGCGGTCGCGTTGCTTCTGTTCCGCCGCCTGTTCCAGGGCCAGTAACTGGTCATCGCATATCACGCGCTCCAGGGCGCGAGGAGGTTGTGCGTGGAAGAGAATCGCGTTCCCCTCAGTCAGTTGTTTGGCGCTGTCGCTCAAACCGTCGATGAGCGGAAGGATTATCTCAATAACCTGGATGGATCGAGCGGCAATACGGGCGATAATGCCGCCTACAACTGGCAGGTTGTGGCCCAGGCCGCCGCGGAGGCCGAAGCCATGAACCCGGATGCGGGCTTCGTGCTGGCGGCGGGGGCCCAGGCCCTCACCGATCACGGGCGCGGCAAGACCGCCGCCATGTACGCGCGGGGCCTGCGGCAGGCCGCGACCCAATTCCAGGGCCAGCAGGGCATGACACTGAGCGACTTTCAACCCCTGGTCGAGGGCATGACCACCGGTATGCAGAAAGGCAGCCAGCGAGTGGGG
>JAHCIE010000609.1 GCA_026129385.1 Anaerolineae bacterium | reverse complement strand
TGGAGTGGGACTAGATGCCCGCGCGGCGCATCGGCGTCTTTGGCGGAACCTTCGACCCGATTCACATCGGCCATCTGGTTGCGGCGGAGGAGGTTCGCGTCGAGTGCCACCTGTCGCGGGTGGTCTTCGTGCCGGCCGGCTCGCCGCCGCACAAGCAGGGCTTGAATATCACGCCGCCGGAGCATCGCCTGGCGATGGTGGAGTTGGCGCTGCAAGATAACCCGCACCTGACGGTGTCTACCATCGACATCGACCGGCCGGGGCCGTCCTACACAGTGGATATGCTGTCGCTGCTGCATGAGCAGTGGGGGGCGGGAACCGACATCTACTTTATCATGGGGCGTGATTCGCTGGCCGATCTGCCGAACTGGCACGAGCCGCAGCGCCTGCTGCAACTGGCCTATCTGGTGTGCGTCGACCGACCGCGCTATGAAGTGGACATGGCGAGGCTCGACGCCGCTATCCCGGGTATCACCGAGCGGCTCGTGTTTGTGTCCATCCCAGGCATTGCCTTCTCGTCGTCGGACATTCAGCGACGGGTGCGCGCCGGCCGCCCCATCAAGTACCAGACGCCGGAAGCCGTCGAAGCGTATATCTATGCTCAGAACTTGTATAGCCCGGAACGTGACGAGGCCGTAGAAAGGATGTTGTAATGCCGCATTTCGATCTCAAAGAGCTGCTGATGGCAGTTGGCTACGTGGGTATCTTCCTGATTGTCTTCGCCGAGTCAGGCCTGCTCGTGGGCTTCTTTCTACCCGGCGATAGCCTGTTGTTTACGGCGGGCTTTCTGGCGTCGGCGGGGTTCTTCAATCTGCCACTGCTGGTCTTGATTGTGATCATCGCGGCCATTGTCGGCGACCAGGTGGGCTATCAGTTTGGCCGACACACCGGCCCTCGTATCTTCACCCGCGACGACTCGCTCCTGTTCCACAAGAAGAACCTGTACGCGGCCCAGGCGTTCTACGACAAGCATGGCGGCAAGACCATCATCCTGGCCCGCTTCATGCCCATCGTGCGGACTTTCGCCCCCATCGTGGCGGGCGCGGGAGAGATGAAGTACGGACGTTTCACCTTCTTCAACGTGATTGGCGGCATCTTGTGGGGCGCCGGCGTTACCATCGCGGGCTACTTCCTGGGCAGCCTGATCCCCGACATCGATCGCTATTTGCTGCCGATTATCGCCTTGATTGTCATCGCTTCGGTCGCGCCGCCGGCGTGGCACTTCTGGAAGGAGAACAAGACGCAGATCAAGGCGATGGTGCGGCAGAAGCTGGGCCGCGCCCCGAAGACCAGCGCGCCATCGAGCCAGCCCGACGTGGAGTAGGTAACCGAGGGCCGAGACCGACCGCGGACGAAAGACCACGGACCAGGAGGCTAGCCCCCTGGTCCGTGGTCTTTCGCCGTTGGTCAGCGCGAGCCGTCTACAAGTCGCTCTCCCAGGGGAGGAAGTTGTTCCAGCGCCCCGCCAGGTAGGTCTTGGTGACGCCGAACAGGTCGGCCTGGCGGCGGATATGGTCCTCAATCTGGGCGTAGTTGAGGCCGTCCACCTCCTGAATCATGCTCACCTTGCGCGCGTAGTACAAGGGCAGCAGAGCCATGACGACCTTATCGGGGTCGCCCTCGCCCTTGTTGTAGATCACGGCGAAATCGTAGACGATACGCGCCCACAGGTCGGCCGGGAAGGGCTGACTGCCCTCAGAGCCGATGACCGCGAGCGCCTCGTCATAGTTCTCCGGCGACAGGATGACTTCCCATGCGCTCTTGAAGCGGCGTGTTCCCTTGCGGATCGCCTCTCGAATCGCCTGGCGCATCGCGGGGACAGGCTCCGGCTCCATGCGTACAAAGTCGCCATAGACGGGCACGGGCAGCGCGCCGCTGGTGGTCGGCCACTTGCGGCGATAGATGGAGATGAGGCGGAACAGGGTGCTGACGACTTGCAGGAACTTCGGCTCGAAGCCGACCGTCGGGTCGCGGAAGTCATGGGTCTTGGTGCCGAGGGGGGCCTGGCCGAGCCGCCAACCATCGTTGATGGCGAGGGTCGTCATCCAGATATGGATGCCGAAGCGCGCCACGTCCGTCTCCCAGACGTCACGGCCCAGGAAGTCGTTGATGATGGCGCCGGAGAGGGCGACCTCACCGCCCAGGGGCTGGCGGACATCCATTCCAT
>JAHCIE010000608.1 GCA_026129385.1 Anaerolineae bacterium | reverse complement strand
CGGACTCCCAGGCGACGTACTCGTCGGCGAACTGGGCTTCAACCTCGACGCGGCGCATATGCTCCCAGTGCCCATGATTGATTTCTTTGAGGCCTTCGTAGGGAACGGGCGTGAGGCCGTGGGGCCGCCCGATGAGGGCAGCGGTCGCCATCGTGCGCTGCATGGGGCTGGCGTAGATGGCGGCAATGGAGTCGTCGGCGAGGCGCTGGCCGAGGGCGGCTGCCTGGAAGCGGCCCTCGTCGGACAGGGCAACGTCGACCGAGCCGGAGAAGCGGTCCTCGGCGCTGGCGGCCGTCGCGCCGTGGCGAATGAGGTAGAGACGGGTGGTCATGGGTAGTTCTCCGCGCTGAGATGGTGCGGGGAGTGTAGCGCAGCCACGGCGGCCTGTCAACGCCGTAGCCTACCGGATAGCTGTGTGACGAAATGGCCGTCAGCGGGGGCAATGCCAGCCAGAATCCCGCCGAAGGCTACATGCGCTTGGCCGCTGGCCGCCGGGCTGCCAGGCCGTTGATGACCGCCAGGCCGGCCAGAATCAGGGCGAACCCCACGAAATCGCTGGCGGTGAGCCGCTCGCCGAGCAACAGCGCGCCCCAGACAATACTCGTGAAGGGTGAGATATAGGTGACCAGGGAGGTCTGCGTCGCGCCGACCTGCTTGACCAGCCAGTAGTAGAGGAGGTAGGCGAGGGATGTACCGACGATGGCGAGGGCGAGCAGGGCGAGGACAGCGGTCAGCGTTTCCGTTGTCGGGGCGAGGTCGAGGGTCCACGGCCGATCCACGATCAGCGCGATTGGCAGGATGTACAGCGTCGCCATGAGCAGCTGGCCGGTCGTGGCCTGCATCGGCGCAACCCGGCGCATGCGCAGGCGCGTCCAGATGAAGGCTGCGCCGTAGCTGACGGAGGCGGCGACGATGGCGACGTCGCCGAGCAGGCTGTTCCGCGCGCCGAGTAGCGCGTCTGGCCCGACGAGGGCGGCCACGCCGACGAAGCCGAGCAGGATGCCCACGGCCTTGCTGACGTTCAGCCGCTCGTCGGGCAGGAAGAACTGGGCGAAGATGACGGTGAAGATGGGTGAGGAGGCGATGAGAATCGCGGCGACGCCGGTGTCGACGAACTGTTCGCCCCAGGTGATCAGGGTGTAGGGCAAGGCGCCGTTGAGCAGGCCGGTGCCCGCGAAGCTCACCCAGTCGCGCCGGTCGCGGGGCAGGCCGCTGCCCTGGAGCTTGAGGATGAGCCAGCTCAGCCCGCCGGCAATCAGGACGCGCCCCAGGACGAGGGTGGCGGGCGGGAAGACGCCGACCGCGACCTTGATGAACAGGTACGATGCGCCCCAGATGGAGCCAAGCAGAAACAGGATGCCAAAGTCACGTAGTCGCACGTGGCGCTCCCCGTCGGGTGTCTATGTCGGCACAGGGACACCCCGCCGCGCGCGGGGTGTCATTATTGTAGCCCATCGGGGGCCGACGCGCTATCCGTTTATTGCGGCGCAATCGTGTGCGACTGGAAGTCGCGGGCTGGTACGGGAAGCCGGCCGGGGCAGGTCGGGGAGGGGGCCGAGTCAGGCAGCCAGGCTGGCCGTCGCGGCCAGTAGAGCTTCCTCGACGGCGGAGGGGAGGGCGGGCAGGAAGAACCGCTCGCGGGCGTAGGCGTAGTCCTCGCCGCTCTCGTCGACGACACGGAGGTAACCGTGGGCATCGCCCTCGGTGTCGGGCACGATGCGGTATAGCTTGCCAATCTCCAGCGACGCCTCGTAGCCTGTGTTGTCGAGGCAGAGGGCGAATTGGTGTCCAATCTGCGGCTGTTCGTTCATGGTCCTTCTCTCAATCCAGTAGAGGAAGCTTCAGCTTGAACTCCTTCCGCCCTATCCCGTGCGCCTCGTACCAGTGAATCTCAGCCAGGTGGATGCTCCCATCGAGAAGACGCACGGTCGCCACGCCTTTAAGCTTCCGCCAGCGCCCTTCGCCATACCGCCGCTGAAGCCGTTCCAACTCACGAATGCCGCGGCCGACGGCGATAACCTCGATGGCAGTGATCTCGCTCTGAATCTCGAAGTCCATGCAGACTCATCCGACATGCGCCTGATGGCGCTATTGTACCATAACTGCAAGGCGCTGTCGACAGCATCCCTGCGACTGGCAGTCGCGGGCTGGTACGGGAAGCCGGCCGGG
>JAHCIE010000607.1 GCA_026129385.1 Anaerolineae bacterium | reverse complement strand
GCTCGTCCTCAACGGCGGCCTCGACAGCTTCTGGCTCACCCCCCGCGCCGTCCCCGACGGCCTCTTCGAGACAGCCGATTGGGGCGCAGAACAGGGCTACGCCCTACGTGGGCGCGGCATCGCTGAGGCCAACATCGAGGGCATGGGCGGCGCACGCCGTGGCCTGCTCATCGACTATCGCCGCTTCAGCGGCCGCGAGGACAGCCTGCTTTGGGCGGAACGCTGGCCCGACAACCAGCGGTTCGCCTTCGACGGTGAGCGCGTGGGCAAGTACGAACTTGAAATCTTCCCCGGCAAACCCGACGCCACATGATACGTGGTGCGTGCAACCTGAGATACGATGTGCGTTCGCACGTTTCACACCGTACCCTCGACAACTGGCGTTGCCTTTGTGAATCGTCATCCCAGGAGGTTCCTGCATGGGCATCTTTGACCGCATGAATCTGTTGCTACGCGCCAACATCAACGACCTGCTGAACCGCGCCGAAGACCCCGCCAAGATGCTGGACCAGATTCTGCGCGACATGGAGGCCGCCCTCACCGACGTGCGCGCCCAGGTGGCGGAGTTGGTCGCCCAACAGCGCGCCATCGAGGCCGACCTCCAGCGCGCCACAGCCATGCGCGACGAGGCGGATGCCAAGGCCCGCGCCGCCGTCCAGGCCGGCAACGATGACCTGGCCCGCCAGGCCTTGCGCAACAAGGCCGGGTACCAAAAGAGCGTGGATGCCTATACCGAGCAGTTGAAGACACAGCAAGAGTTGGTGAACCGCCTCAAGAGCGACCTAGCCGAACTGGAACGCAAGCACGACGAGGCCAGCCGCCGCCGCGACGAGCTGATTGCCCGCGCCCGCCGCGCCCAGGCTCAGCAGAAGGCCGCCGAAGCCGGGCAAAAGATCGACGGCCTGGACCCCACCTCGCCCCTATCCCAATTGGAGGATCAGGTGCGCAGCCAGGAAGCAAAGGCCGAGGCGGTGGAGGAAGTTCAGAAGGGCAGCCTCGACGCCCAGTTTGAGGAACTCGAAGCCAACGCGGGCGTGGAAGACGAACTGGCCGCGCTCAAGGAGGACGTCAAGAGCGCCCCCAAACCAAAGGCCCCCGACGACAAGAAGGGCTTCGACGCCTACCCGCAATAAGTCGAAGGGCGCAAGCTGGAAGGTTGAGACCCGGAGCGCGTATGCCTCCGGGTCTCAATCTTCCAACTTGCAACTGGTTGCCCCCCGCGCTACACTTGCCCTTGCATCTCACGCGGGGAGGACGGATGTCTGAGTTGCTCGACTTCATGACCCGCCATAGCGAGGCAATGGTCGATCTGTTGCGCGATCTCGCCGAGCAAGAATCACCGACCGCCCACACCGCCGATGAGAAGGCCGCCTGCGACCGATTGGCCACGTACCTGGCTGGCGTCTTCGTCTCCCACGGCGGCCACGTCGAGCGCATTGCCCAGGACGTGCGCGGCGATCATCTCGTCGCCCGCTGGGGTCACGGCGACCGACCTACCCTCGTCCTCGCCCACTATGACACCGTGTGGCCGCTGGGTACGCTCGCCAGCATGCCCGTCTATACCGTCGACGGTCGTCTCCACGGCCCCGGCGTCTTCGACATGAAAGGCGGCCTCGTCCTGAGTCTCTACGCCATCCACGCTCTACGTGAGCTGGATCGCCTGCGCGGCCCCGTGACCCTCCTGGTCAACAGCGATGAGGAGGTCGGCAGCCTGACCAGCCGCGCCCTCATCGAGGCCGAGGCTCGCCGCTCTCGCGCTGCCCTCGTCGTCGAACCCGCCCAACCCCCCAATGCCGCCCTCAAGACCAGCCGCAAAGGTGTCGGTCGCTTCCAGGTCAAGGTTGTCGGCAAGCCAGCCCACAGTGGTTGGGTTGCCGAGCAGGGAGCGAGCGCCATCGAGGAGCTCGCTCGTCAGATCATCGACCTGTACGCCCTGGCCGATGTCTCACAGGGCACGACGGTCAATGTCGGCGTCATTCACGGCGGCACCCCCGCCAATGTCGTCGCCGCCGAGGCGGCCGCCGATGTCGATATCCGCGTGACCAGCCACGCCGAGGCTGAGCGCATCACCGGCTCCATCTTGAACCGTCAGCCCCACAACAGGGACACCCGTCTGGAGATAAGCGGCGGCCTGAACCGCCCACCCATGGAGCGCACCGCCGGCACGGC
>JAHCIE010000606.1 GCA_026129385.1 Anaerolineae bacterium | reverse complement strand
GCAGGCCGTCCTCCAGCGGGGCAGCGGGCTGGTGACGATGCCCGACGTGCCCATCCGCCACGCGCACCTGGCCGCCCTGCCGCCGCCCCCGCCGGGCGGCCGGGTGCAGGTCGCCTTCCTCACTCCCACGCGCCTCAAGCACGGCGGCGAGGTGGTGCGGGGCGCGCCCCCCTTCCGCGCCCTGTTCCAGCGCCTCCTGGAGCGCCTGGCGTCCCTGGTCCAGATCTTCAGCGACACGCCCCTCGACCCCGACCTGCGCTACTCCCTCGTCGGTCTCAGCGACGGTGTGCGGCTGGTGGCGGGCCAGGCGCGCTGGACGCACCTGGAGGGCTACTCGGGGCGGCAGGGCGGCCACACCTCCATCAGCGGCATCGTCGGCCACGCCGTCTACCAGGCCGACGACTGGGCGTCCCTGTGGCCGTGGCTCAAGTGGGGCGAGATTATCCACGTCGGCAAGAACGCCGTCAAGGGTGAGGGGATGTTGAGCGTGACGAGCCTCGACGCAGCCACGAACGGCCAGAGCGACCCCGTGTCGCACGCGAAGGAGGCGGTATGGACCTCGTAATCGACCAGTTCGGCTGTTTCGTGGGTCTCAAGAGCGAGCGGGTCCAGGTCCGCAAGGGCAAGGAGACGTTGCAAGAGACGCCCCTGTTCGACCTGGAACAGGTAATTCTGACGGGCAGCGGCATCAGCCTGTCCACCGATCTGGTGGCGGCGTGCGCCGATCAGGGCATTCCCATCCACATCCTGTCCTACCTGGGCCATCCCATCGCCTCCCTCCACGCCCCGACGCTGACCGGCACCGTTAAGACGCGCCGCGAGCAACTCCTGGCCTACGCCGACGGGCGAGGCGTGACGCTGGCCAAGGCATTTGCCAGGGGTAAGCTCCTCAACCAGGCGAACCTGCTGAAGTACATGGCGAAGTATCGCAAGCAGCGCGACTGCGAGCAGTACCGCGACCTGCGCGACGCGGCCATCGACATCGAGGCGCTGGCCGACCAGATCGACCGCCTCGACGCGACCCACGTGGACGGCCTGCGCCCGTCGCTGCTCAACCGCGAGGGGCGGGCGGCGCAGCGCTACTGGGAGGCGGTGGGCGTGACGCTGAAGGCGGAGTTGGACTGGCCGGGGCGGGAGCATCGCGGCGCGCAGGACCCGCTGAACATGGCCCTCAACTACGGCTACGGCATCCTGTACAGTCATGTGGAGTACGCCGTGACGCTGGCGGGGTTGGATCCCTACGGCGGCTTCACCCACGTCGACCGGCCGGGCAAGCCATCGCTGACCCTGGACCTCATCGAGGAGTTCCGCCAGCCGGTGGTGGACCGCACGGTGATTGGCCTGCTCAACCGGGGGATGCGCATGGAGGTAGACGAGGAGGGCTTGTTGACGTGGGAGACGCGGCGCGAGCTGGCCGACAAGGTGTTGGCGCGCTTCGACGGGATGGAGACCTACGAGGGCAAGAAGCGCCGTCTGAAGACCATCCTGGCGACGCAGGCGGCCCACGTGGCGACGTTCGTGCGCGGCGAGCGCGCCACCTACACCCCCTTCGTCGCTGGCTGGTGAGGGGAGACACTGATGGAGAAACCCATGGAGATTCGACTACGCACCCTGACCCCCATCTGGACCGGCGGCGTCGACGGCACGAGCGACCGCCTGCACGAGAGCGGCCTCATCGGCTCGCTACGCTGGTGGTACGAGGCCGTCGTGCGCGGCCTCGGCGGGTATGCGTGTGACCCGACGGGTGACGACCGCTGCACCTACGACGCTGACAAGGGCCTGTCCAGCATCTGCCACGCCTGCCAACTCTTCGGCTGCACAGGGTGGGCGCGCAAGTTTCGCCTGCGCGTGCTGGCAGACGAAAACGCCCTTCAGCAGGCTGATCTAAAATCTGGTGCGGAGTTCACCTTGCAGTTCCTCGAACTGCGGCCGCTAGATCAGGCTGAGCAATGGTTGCTAGCCAAGTCAATAGAGGTTGCGGCGCAGTATGGCTCCATTGGTGGCAAGACCACCCTCAAACCGCAGAAGCACGAAAAGCGTGGGGCCGACTACGGCATTGTCTCTATCGTTTCGCTCCCTTCCCTCGCCTGCACACGTGAACAGGTTGAGGCATATTTGCAGGCTCGGAAGGAGCGTCAGTGGAAGACCATCTTGCCTGACCTGCGCTGGTTC
>JAHCIE010000605.1 GCA_026129385.1 Anaerolineae bacterium | reverse complement strand
GACGAAACGCTGCTGATTGTCCAGGTCGAGACGCGGGATGCCGTGGAGCATCTGCCCTCGATTCTGGCGGTGCCCGGCGTTGACGCCGTGCTGATCGGCCCCTTGGACCTCTCGCAGAGTCTGGGTTACCCGGGTCAGGCGGATTTGCCAGCAGTGCGCATGGTTACAGAGCGCATCATTGAACAGACGCGCGCGGCTCATATCCCGGTCGGTATCTACTGCGCCGATGCCGCGACCGCCCGCTACTGGCGCGATCAGGGCTGTCAGCTGCTGCTGATGAGTACCGATCTGCACTTTATGGCGACTGCGTTGCAGGCGGCCCTGGCGGAGTGGCGCGCCGACTGAATCGACTCCCTGCGCAGCGGATGGAGATGCTCACCGCGAGCGCGCCTCAACAGTAAGCAAGGCGGGCATCCCACCCTCATGGGGGATGCCCGCCTTGCTATCTCGTCGGCTATGGACGCCTCGGTGTGACTGTGCCGCTATTGGGGCGTGGCCACGGGGTAGCGGTGGGGTGAGCGGGCGGCCTGGTCACTTCGATGACCTGCGCCGTGGGCGAGGGCGGTGGCGGTGGCGGCTGGGTGGCCGTGGGTTGCGGCGGTGGCGGCTGGGTGGCCGTAGGTTGCGGCGGTGGCGGCTGGGTGGCCGTGGGTGGTGGCGCGGGTGCGGCGGCTGTCGCGGCCGGGGGGTTGGTCGGGCGGGGTGCGGTATCGCGTGTGGGAACGCTGGCGGGCTGGTCGGGCGCACCGGCGTCGCTGCGCGACGTCGGGGGCGCCCCCGTAGCTGTCGGCGGTGATGATGGCGTGGTCGGGGTCGCCTCTATGGGTGTCGGCGAGGCGACCAGGGTACGGGTGGGCGCGCTGGTTGCGCTTGGAAGCGCGGTAGCCGTGAGGGTGGCGGTGGGTGTGTTTGTCTGGGTCGGCGCGGTCGTCGCTGATGGCATGGCCGGGGGAACAAGCTGCTCGATGCGGCGCGTACAAGCGGCCACGACATCCCCCTCGCGCTGGCTGAGCAGGGTGGCGCGTTCGCGCAGGGCATCGGCCTCGGGGCCAGTCAGGCTGCTTAGCCAGCTTAGCGCTGCGTCCCGCTGACCACGCATCTCGGCCCGGAGCGCCGCCGCGCGCGCCGGGTCGACGGCGCACACCGCGTTGCTTTCCGTCAGGCGGCTATCGGCAATGGCGAGGGCGCGGGCCGCGCGCGTCTGCCCCGAGGCGGGCAGACTCAGGACGAGGGCCTCCACGGCGCGCTTGACAGGGTACAGCGGCTCGTTGGGAACGACCTTTGCACTGGCGAGGGTAGCGCCGCTCAGGCCGAGTAGGATGGCAAGCAGCAGGGCAGCCGCCAATAGGGCCGTGCGATGGGGGGCCAGCGCGCGTATCCAGGGGGCACGGCGAGGCAGGCTGGAAGCTGATGCCGTGCGCTCCCTTACGTGTGCCCGCAGCCGTTCGCGCTGTGCGTCGAACGCCTGGGGCGACATGGTGGTCGCTGGCGCAGCGTACAGGGCGGCGGCGAGCACCAGGAGCGGTCTGAGTTGCTCGGTGTATTCGGGCGCGCGCGCCAGGCAGTCATCCACGGACATGCCCTGGTGAAGCGCGGTGATGGCTTGTTCGAGAGCCTCGTCAAACCCACTCATGCCGTGGCGTCTCCTGTGAGCGCCTTCTGGAGCGCTGCCAGGGCGCGATGTTGCAGCGCCTTGACCGCTCCCTCGCTGCGGCCCATTACCTGGGCGACCTCCGCATTGCTCAACTCGTCGAAGAAGCGCAGGATGACCACGTCCTGCTGGTCGGGTGTCAACTCGCGTAGCGCCGCCTGAAGGCGCGATTGGGTCAGGCTCTGCTCCATGAGATTCAAGGGAAGGTCGTCGCCTGTGGTGTGGTCATCGGGCAGTATCTCGGTGTGTCGGTTCTGGCGTCGGATGTAGTCGATCATCAGGTTGTGCGCGATACGATAGAACCATGCGGAGAAGATGGACTTCTGGTCGCGCGGCCCAATGCGATACGACTGGATGTTTTCCATCAGGCGCAGAAAAGCCTCCCCAGTCAGATCGTCGGCTATCTCACGATCACCGATGCGGTGATACAGGTAGCGGAAAATCGGCTGAGCATAGAGTTCGTACAGGCGATCAAAGGCGACCGGGTCGTAGGCCTGGGCGCTTTGAATCAGCTGTACCAA
>JAHCIE010000604.1 GCA_026129385.1 Anaerolineae bacterium | reverse complement strand
ATGACTCACCCCACTCCGGCCGAGCGCGACTCGGCCCTGCATGTCCTGATGGTCGCCCCGACGAGCTTCTTCGCTGACTACGGCTGCCATGTTCGCATCCTGGAAGAGGCTCGCGTCCTCCAGGCCCTCGGCCACCGGGTGACCATCGTCACCTATGCCCAGGGTCGCGACGTGGCCGACGTAACCATTCGTCGCACCGCGCCGCTGCCCTGGCACGCCGACTACGAGGTCGGCTCCTCGCGGCACAAGTTCGCCTTCGACGCCTATCTCGCGCCCCTCGTTCTCCGCGCTGCCCGCTCGCTGCGCCCCCACCTGATCCACGGCCACCTGCACGAGGGCGCGCTGCTGGGCTGGCCCGCCGCGCGGCTGCTGGGCGTGCCCCTCATCTTCGACTACCAGGGGTCCATGACCGGCGAGATGCTCGACCACGGCTTCATCCAGCCCGCTGGCGCGGCGCATCGGCTGGCGTGTTGGGGCGAGGATCGTATCAATCGCCTCGCCGACGCCGTGATCACCAGCTCGACCCGCGCCGCCGATCAGTACATGGCCGCGACGCCCGGGCGCGTGGCGCGGGCCGTGCCCGATGTCGTCAACCCCCATGTCTTCCACCCGGCAACACTCACGGCCGACGAGCGGCGGACACAACGCGCCGCGCTGGGCATCCCGCCGGACGCGGAGGTCGTTGTATACCTGGGCCTGCTGGCCCCGTACCAGGGCACCGATCATCTGCTACGCGCAGCGGCGCGGGTATGCGTTGCCCGGCCCGCCGCCCACTTCCTTATCATGGGCTACCCGAACGTGGAACGCTACCGCGACCTGGCCGACCGTCTGGGCCTGGCTGGCCGTGTCACTTTCACGGGGCGCGTACCCTACGAGGCCGCGCCGCGCCGCCTGGCGTTGGGCGATGTGGCCGTGGCCCCCAAACTGTCCAGCACCGAGGGCGCGGGCAAGCTGCTCAACTATATGGCGATGGGCCTGCCAACGGTCGCCTTTGACACCGAGGTGAGCCGTGAATACATGGGGGCCGCCGGACTGTACGCCGCCCCCGGCGACGACGACGACCTGGCCGACCTCATTGCCGCGCTGCTGGGCGACCCCGCCCGCACTGCGATAGGCCGTCGCCTCCGCGCCCACGTGACCGACGCCTTCCCCTGGCAAGGCATGGGGCGCGCCCTGCTGGACGTCTACGCAGAGGCGCGGGCGCGTCCCACCGATCGCCACCCCGCGCCCGTGCCCGCTCCGGGGCCGCGCCGGGCGCGAGACGAGACGGCTTCCCCCGCCATCTCGGCGGCCGGGAAGCGAGGATAGAGTATGACGGTCATGGTCAACCGCCGCCAGCAACGCCTGTCGGCGCGACTGGCGGAGCTATGGCGCTATCGCGACCTGGTACGCAACCTGGCGTTGCGCGACCTCAAGGCGCGCTACAAAAGCTCGGTGCTGGGCTTCGTCTGGTCGTTGCTGAACCCGCTGCTGATGACGGTGGTCTTCACCATCGTCTTCACGGTCATGCTGCCTAGCAACATCGAGAAGTATCCGGTATTCATCCTGGTGGGCCTGCTGCCGTGGAACTGGTTCTCTAGCTCCCTGTTTGGCTCGGTCCAGAGCATTGTCGGCAACGCCAACCTCGTGAAGAAGGTCTACTTCCCGCGCGAGACATTGCCCATCGCCGTGGTCGTTGCCAACGGCGTCAACTTCCTGCTGGCTGGCATTGTCCTGTTCGCCCTTATTCTGATCTACCGCATCCCCATCACTGCCTGGGTGTTCTTCTTGCCCGTCCTGGTTGTCATCCAGTTCGTGCTCACGTTGGGCCTCGGCCTGTTCGTGGCCGCCCTCAACGTGCGCTTCCGCGATACCGCTGTCATTCTGGAGGTGATTCTCCAGGCCTGGTTCTTCCTCACGCCGGTCGTCTACGACATGCGCGTCCTGCCCGAGGCGAAGACTATCATGGGCGTCGACGTGGAAGTGCGCCGCTGGGCCTACATCCTCAACCCCATCGGGTCGCTCATCGCCAGCTACCGCGACATCCTGTACTGGACGACACCGCCCGGCCTGGACTTCGTTGCCCGCACCGCTGTCGAATCGGCCATCATCCTGGTCCTCGGCTACCTGTTCTTCAGTCGGCTGGCCCCCACCTTCGGCGAGGATGTCTGATGGCGGGCCAGATGTCGCAGAATGG
>JAHCIE010000603.1 GCA_026129385.1 Anaerolineae bacterium | reverse complement strand
ATCCACCGGCTGAATGTAACGCGGCTGATAGCCCTGGTTGACGAGGCGGGCGGCGTCGCGCGCCAGGGTGGCCGGATCGCACGAGACGTAGGCGATGCGGGTAGGGTGGAGCGCGACGAGGGCATCCAGCGCCTCAGGCGCCATGCCCGTGCGTGGCGGATCGACGACGGCCAGATGAATCGGCCCCCTTACCTCCGTCAGCGCGGCTTCGACTGGCCCCGCGATGATACGCGCATTGTCCAGGTCAGCAGCATTGGCGCGCCAGTCGTCGACGGCCGTCGGATGCGCTTCGACGGCAATCACCTGACCGACACTGTCCGCCAGGGCCAGTCCGAAGAGGCCAACCCCCGCGTACAGATCGACCAGGCTCTCGCCACCCACCGGACGCAACGCCTCGCGTACCAGCTCGACCAGCCGCGCGGTCATCGTTGTGTTAACCTGGAAGAAGGCTGTCGCAGAAACGCGAAAGTCGCGCCCGGCGACGTGAGCGGCCAGCCACGGCGCGCCAATCAGGTTTACCACCTGCCCGTCGCGCAACTCCAGGTTCACAGACACTGGAAAATCGACCTCAATATCGGGCAACTCGTCGAAATCAGTGGTCAGTAGCACCAACTGATCGTCAACACCCATGTCGCCGCGCAGGATAATCTGCCGCAACTCAGGAAAGTCCAGGTCCAGGCTCTCCCACATCTCACCCACGGCCGGGGCCATGATATGGCACTCCCAGACAGGAACGACGTGCTGCCCCCTCAACGTGCGAAAGCCGAGCGCACCGTCATCGGCCAGATGTAGCTGGACATGGTTGCGATAATCCCACGGCTCGTCCATGCCAATGGTCGGCCGCACCTCAACGTCGGGCAACTTGCCGACACGTGTGAACTGATCACGCACCACCGCTTGCTTGAGGCGCAACTGGGCGGCGTAGTCGATGTGCTGCCACTGACAGCCGCCGCAACCGCGTTGGATGAGCGCGCCGTCCTCGCGCTCGACCGGCGGCGCGTCGGGCGGGCCGAAGTGCGGGCAGCGCGGCTCGACGCGCTCCGGCGACGCCTTCAGCACACGCACCAGGTCGGCGTTGGCCCAGCGCCCGTGATCCTCGACGATACGCGCCTCCACCACCTCCCCCGGCAAGGCGTAGGGGACGAAGACAACCTTGTCGGCGGCGCGCCCAAGGGCAGAGCCGCCGTGGGCCATAGCCGTCAGTTCAACGGTGAGCGTGGTCACAGGTGAGGATTATCCTCCAGGTAGCCATTGAAGCATGAGGCGTGAAACGTGAGACCATTCAACGCTGCCTCACGTTCCACGCCTCACGTCTCACGGGTAGACGCCGCGGATGTTGGTGGCATCGTGGACGCGCTGGATAGCCAGTACATGGGCCGCCGTGCGCATGTCCAGCTTGTGCTGGGCCGCGAGCCGGGCGACGTTCTCGTAGGCGGCCAGCATGATATCGCGCTGCTTGACGTTGATTTCGCGCTCGGTCCAGAAGAAGTGCTGCAAGCCCTGGACCCACTCGAAGTAGGAGACCGTCACGCCGCCTGTGTTGGCGAGGATGTCGGGAATCAATTCAATCCCCTTATCACGCAGGATTCGGTCGGCGGCCGGTGTCGTTGGACCATTGGCAGCCTCGACGATCAGCGGCGCTTGAATGTGGTCGGCGTTGAAGGCCGTAATTTGGTTCTCCATCGCCGCCGGCACCAGCACATCCACCGCCAGCCCCAGCAACTCTGCGTTGGTCATGCCCTCACTGCCGGGGAAACCGACCACCGAGCCTGTCTGCTGCTTGTGCTGAATGAGCGCTTCCACGTCCAGACCGTGAGGATTGTACACCCCACCCCGCGAATCACTGACCGCAACGATAGACGCCCCCTTGCCCTGGGTCAGCAAGGCCACGGTGCGCCCAACACTCCCAAAACCCTGGACGGCGACGGTAACGTCCTCGATACTCTTGCCACGCCGCTTAAGCGCCTCACGCGCCACGAACATGACGCCGCGCCCGGGCGCCTCGGCGCGCCCATAGGAGCCGCCGATCTCGATGGGCTTGCCCGTGACGACGGCTGGCACGGAATAGCCCTTGTGCATGGAATAGGTGTCCATGATCCACGCCATGGTCTGCGCATCCGTGCCCATGTCGGGGGCAGGGATATCGCCCTGGGGACTCATCAGGACACTAAGCTCGGAGGCG
>JAHCIE010000602.1 GCA_026129385.1 Anaerolineae bacterium | reverse complement strand
TGATGAGCCAACACCTTCCTTCCAACCAACCCAGGGAAGACGGCCTCGAAACCCGCGAGCCGGATGGCTGCCCCCTCCACGGCCCGCTGTCCGCGCTTCCCTACCTGTGACAACGATAGCAGAGCGCGGAGTGTTATGCAAATGCGCGTTAAGGTACAATCTCGATCTGCGACGGCAGGCGGACGATGATCTGCGGCGCGCCGTTATACTCCTGGAGTGCTCCTGTTACCCTTACTCGTGCACCTTGATACATCTCTTCTGGCGGGCGGGGGAAGCGCGCCGCCTCGGCGGGGAAGATGACGATCTTGAGGTCTGTGGCATAGTTTGGGCTGAAGTTCAGGTATGTTACCCGGCCCGTGTTTCGGGATGCAACGATGACGCCCTCGGCCGTGACTGTCTGGCCTATCCAGCGACCGGCGTCGCGCCAGGCGATGAGCGGCGGCGTGGCAGGGGTCGCGCGGGCGACTGGCGTGGGGGTCAGCGCCGGGGCGGCGGCCCGTGGGATGGTGAAGCGCACGACCGCCGGATCATGGTCGCTCTCGCGGGTGACGAACTCGCTGTTGAGATGGACGATGTCGTACTGTGGCGACATCGTCTGCATGACATGGGAACTGGCGAGAATATGGTCGAGCGTCTGGCTATTGCCCTCGAAGACATAGCTGTAGCGGTCGTTCTCGGCCAGGGTCGTGGTCAGATTGGTCAGCCCCGCCGCCGCCAACGTGTAGAGCGGGGCTGAAAACTCAAAATCGTTGAGGTCGCCCACGACCAGCAGATTCGCCTCGGGATCGCGAGTCAGCAGGTCGGCGGCCCAGCGGGCGATTGCCTGCGCTTGCGCGAGGCGTGGCGCGTCGGAGGGTCGCTCTGGCGGCTGGTAGCGGCCAAACAAGGGCTGGTCCGCGCCCTTGGCGACCAGGTGGTTGCCCACCACAAACAGGCGCTGGCCGCCCACCTCGAACTCGCCCACCAGCGGCTTGCGGCTGTTCTGGAAGGCCGGGTTCTGCGGGTCGATGCGGCCGGGGCTGGCCGACAGATACGGGCCGCGCTCGTCTGTCGCCAGGGCCACCGGTGTCGTGGCGTTTCCGCCCGGTCGATCGATGAAGGTGACGCCCCGGTCGGTGCGGAACAGAAAGCCCTGGCGAATGTTGCCGCCTGGCTCGCCGCCGTCCTGGTCATCCAGTGGGTCGATCTGGCGATAGGTGTAGGTTGGCCCGCCTGCGGCCTGGACGGCCTCGATCAGCCGGAGCCAGGTACGGCTGGCGTCGACGACGCGGTCGTCGTACTTGCCGTTGTTGTCCTGGATTTCCTCCACGGACACAATATCCGGCGACTTGAGATTCTGGACCACCAGGGTCGCCAGCGCCTCGAAACGACCCACGTCGGTCGGATCGAGATTCTGCACGTTGAAGGTGGCGACGCTGATCTGATCCGGCGTGGGCGCTGTGGTGGCCTCGCGGCTGAGGCCGGCGCTTATCAACTGCGGCGGCTCGGTCAGCTGGAGCTTGTAGTTGCCGAAGCTGTAGTCCAGGACGCCCACGAGTGGGGTGGCGAAGTGGTCGCCCACGACGGCGGCTGGCATGCTTTGCCCGGCCAGCTTGAGGATCTCGTCATCCAGGAAGACTCGCTGGGGGTTGAAGCGATCCGGGCGGACCACAATACCGCCGCGTGCCGCGTGCAGGCCCGCCCCTGCCCCGTCGTCGGCCAGGACGATCACCTCGCCGAAGCCGTTGCGCGGCCCGACGACGACCGCCTGGTTGAGCTGGATGCGCATACCTTCCAGACTCTCCCAGAAGTCGAGGCCATCCTGAGCGGGATCGAAGCTGTCACCGACCCCCACCTCGCCGTGGGCGTCGTCCTCGATGATCTCGGTGGGGGGGCGCTGTCCAGCCGCGCCGATGAGGACTGGCGCGGGCAGTGGGTTGCCCGAGGCCACGACAGCCACCGCCGACGCCTCAATCTGTGTCGTTGTCAGGTTATTAAGGCCCCCCGGTGCGCCGGGGCGCGCCTCCGCTACCAGGCCTGTCACCAGGACTGCGTCGCCCGCCTGGACGGTAGGCGGGCTGCCCGTCAGGACGAAGATGGCGTCCGACGTGGCTGGGTCGGTGTCGGGCGTGGCGTCTTGTAGATAGAAGCCATCGGCCCGGCGGGCCGTCACCACGCCCGGCACGTCGACCACGCGCTGGCCGA
>JAHCIE010000601.1 GCA_026129385.1 Anaerolineae bacterium | reverse complement strand
GAGGAGGGTCAGCCCTACGATTGCCCAGATGGTCCAGGTGAGCCAGCGCATAGGAACCTTGCGAGTCGTCATGGGGTCATTGTACGTCTGACGGCCGTGTTGTTCAAGCCTCCATCCAGAGCTATAGCAACTAACGACAGCGCCGGGGGCGATCTGCCCTCCGGCGCTGTGTCACAGGGTCCGTCCGCGTGCCTCAAGGGGTGATGACGCTCACGTAGGCGTCGCTGTTGCCGAACTGGGCGGGGCAGACCTGGGGCGGGGCGGGCTTGACCGATAGGTCGTTGGCGTAGGGGTTCTGCCCCAGGCGGCGGGCCACCCGGTCGGCCATGTCGCCGCGCACCACCGGCGTGCCGGCGATGAAGCGCTGGTAGGCGTCCACGTCCAGGCGCCCGGCCCCGCTGCGCGTGTCGGTATAGATGAACCAGGCGCGGGTGTTGGTGGAGACCACGGTGTTATAATCCCCCATGAACTGGCGGGCCAGGCTGTTCTGCGTGCTGGCGGCGGGGTCGGTGGACGCCGCGCTGGCCTTCACGAGCGCGGTCTATTATGCGCCCCAGGAGGCAAGGGGTCAAGGGCTTCAATCCCTCGACGGTCCGTTACATGCCCTAATGGCCTTCGTTTCCAGGAGGGCTAGTCCAGGTGGCGGATGGCGGGGTGGGCGAGGCCGAGGGCCATGAGGGCGACGGTCAGCGCGCCGCCAATGACGAACACGGGGGCCGGGCCGATCTGGTCGGCGAGCCAGCCAGTGAGAGCGTAGCCGATGGGTAGCAAGACGAACGAGCCAAGCATGTCGACGCTGACGACGCGGCCCAGCATGTCGCGCGGTACCATCTCCTGCAGGGTGTTGGTCCAGATGAGACCAAACACGGCCAGAGCCGCGCCGTTGACGAAGGCCGCGCTCCAACCGATGGGCAGGCTCGTCGTCAGCCCGATGACCATGACGGCCACCCCGCCGATGAGCGCGCCACCGTAGGCACGCACACCCCGCTGCCGCCAGGCGTGGGCGCGTCCCAGCCACACCGCCGTCAACACCGACCCGAGGGACATGACGGAGAAGAATATACCCAGCGCGCCAACGTCGGCCCCGTAGTGGTCCTGAACTAGCAGCGGCAGGCCCACGGCCATCGGGCCGCCCTCCGTCACGTTGACCAGCGAGAACAGGGCGATGGTGATCCATAGCCAGGGGGTGGCGAAGACCAGGGCCAGCCCGGCGCGTAGCTCACCTAGCATGGAGGCGCGTTGCGTCGCAGGCGCGATAGCCTCGGCCAGACGCAGCAGGGGCAGGAGGCACACGGCGGCCAGAGCGAAGGACAAGGCGTCCAGAGCGAAGGCGACGGTCGTGCCGCCCAGGGCGACCAGGCTCGCCCCCAGGGCTGGGCCGCCGATGCCCACCAGTTGGCGGCTCAGGCTGGTCAAGGCGTTGGCGCTGGGTAGCTCGTCCGGCGGCACGATGTCGGGCACGAGGGCCTGATAGGCAGGCTGGAAGAAGGCGCTGACGAAGCCGAAGACCGCCGCCAGGGCGTAGACATAGCCCATCTGGAGCCGGTCTGCCCAGGCCAGCCAGGCCATGCCGGCCACCAGGACGCCGCGCAGCGCATCCGACACGAGCATGACCTTGGCGCGCGAGAAGCGATCCACCGCCACGCCGCCAATGAGCAGGAAGAGCAGCATAGGCAACGTGGTAAAGACCAGGACCATGCCCATCGCCCCGGCCGAGCCGGTCTTCTGCAGCACCCACCACGCCAGGGCCACGCGGTACAGCGCGTCTCCCAGGCGCGAGATGGTCTGCCCGCCCCACATCAGGGCGAAAGGGCGCACGCGCAGGGCACGCAGCAGGCTGACGCGAATAACCCGGTCGGTCATCGAGAACCTCGCCTGGAAAGCGGAAGACCCTAGAGGTCTGCCTGACCTTTAGGGTCTTCGGTATCACGTTCGAAAACCGCTCTCTACTGTTGGTCCTTCTTCTGCACGCGGTCCATGACGCGCTGCACACGCACCATGCGAATGCGATCAAACAGCGCCAGCAGGATGACGATGCCGTTGATCACGTAGATCATAGTGAAGGCCTTCGCCAGCGGGGTCGTCGGGTGGAGATCGCCATAGCCAACCGTCGCCAGGGTGATGACGCAGAAATACAGCGCGTCCAGGTAGCTCCACCCTTCGAGCCAGTGGTACACGAACATGCCC
>JAHCIE010000600.1 GCA_026129385.1 Anaerolineae bacterium | reverse complement strand
ACCGTAGCCGTAGATGCCGGAGGCCGCGACTTGCGACGGGGCCTCCGCGTAGGCGACGAGCAGGCCGCCGGCGACGGCAGCCGTCGTGAACAGCAGCGCCAGGAAGACCAGTCCGCTGCCCAGAAAGACGGTCGCGAAAAAGCGGTCCTCGTACGCGCCCAGGCGGTCGCGAACCACGCCGATGAACCATAGGAACGCGATGCCCGCGAAGGGTAGCAGGGTGAGGGCCAGCCGGACGTTGCCCAGCCAACCCGCCTCCGCCGGCGATGGTGGCTGCGGGGTGACGCTGATGCGAATCAGGATCAGGCTGGTGAGCAGCAACACCGAGAAGATGATGCCGGCGACGGCTGCCGCGCGCGGCGTGGTCAGTCTTGGCGCGCTCAGGTCTATCGGCTCGCTCATGTGGCTCTCCTGGCGGGGCGCGTGTCGCTGCGGCGGCCGCCGTCAGTCGGCCGCGCCCAACTTCTCCAGCATCTGGCAGTAGGCCACCGGCCCCCGGTAGAAGCTGTCGATGCGGAAGAACTCGTCGGGGGCGTGGAAACGCTCGTCGTTGAGGCCGAAGCCGAGGGATACGGAGAACGCGCCCAGGTGGCGTAGGAACATCTCGGTGACGGGCACGCTGCCGCCCGCGCGGACGAGGTAGGGCTCGCGCCCGTACATGTCCACCAGCACCGCCCGCGCCGCCTGCTGCCCCGCATCGTCGGCATCGACGACGTAGGGGTAGGCCACCGAGGGCATCGGGCGGAACGCGACCGTAACGCCCGGCGGGGTGTGGGCCTGGACGTGGCGCTCAATGCAGTCGAGGACACGGTAGGGGTCCTGGTGGGGGACCAGGCGACAGCTGATCTTGGCGTGGGCCTCGCGCGGCAGGACGGTTTTGATACCCTCCCCCTGGAAGCCGCCCCACATCCCGACCACCTCCAGGGTGGGGCGCACCCACAGCCGCTCATAGGTGGTATAGCCCGGCTCGCCGTGCAGCTCGTCGATGCCGAGGTGGGCCTTGTATGCGGTCTCGTCGTGGGGGACGGCGGCGATGCGCACCCGATCTGCCTCGGTCAGCTCGGCCACGTCATCGTAGAAGCCGTCGACGGTGATGGTTCCGTCGGGCGCGTGCATCGAGTCCAGGATGTAGGCCAGGGCGTGCAGGGGGTTGGCGACCGCGCCGCCGTACATGCCTGAGTGCAGGTCGGAGTTTGCGCCTTCGACGTCGATGTTCGCTGCGCACATCCCCCGCAGGCCGACCCAGAGCGCCGGCTCGGTCTCGCTCCACTGGCCCGCGTCGGCGTTTAGCACCAGGTCGCAGGCCAGCAGGTCTGTGTGGGCGGCAATGAAGTGGCCCAGTTGCGGGCTGCCAATCTCCTCCTGGCCCTCGATGAGGAACTTTACATTCAGGGGTAGCGTGCCCGTCGTCTGTAGCAGCGCCTCGACGGCGAGGACCGGCCCCAGCATGTTGCCCTTGTCGTCGGATGCGCCGCGCCCGTAGAGGCGGCCGTCGCGGATGGTCGGCTCGAAGGGGGGTGTCGTCCACAGGTCCAGGGGGTCCACTGGCTGAACGTCGAAGTGGCCATAGATGAGGGCGGTGGGCTTGCCCGGCGCGTGCCGCCAGTCGCCGTAGACTACCGGGTGGCCGCCGGTTTCCATGATTCGCACGTTCTCGACGCCGGCCGCCTCCAGCCGCTGCGCGGTCCACGCGCCAGCGGCTCGCACGTCGGTGGCGTGCTCCGGTAGCGACGAGATGCTGGGGATGCGTACCAGGTCCATCAGTTCGGCTAGATGGCGCGGCTTGTTCTGATCCAAATAGGTAGCCCAATCGGTCATGGTCTGTCGCCCCTTTCATGGTCTGGTAGTGTGCGTCTTGATGAGTGTGTGCGCGGTGGGTCCCGTCCGCTGGCCTAGGATACGGTGGATGCGTCCCACCACTTGGACAGGCGCGCCGTGTCGCGGCGGGGCTGGTCCGCGTAGTGGGACACGTCGTTGAAGAGCATCAGGCGCACGCGGACGGGGTCCTTGAAGTCGAGGACGTTGAGGCAGGCGGGGGCCATATCGAGCCGGTCGCGGTAGCCGCGCGGGTCGAAACCGAGCAGGCTGCTGATGAGCAGGCGAATCGTGGCCTTGTGGGACACGACGGCCACGTTCTGGTCGGGGTTGGTGACCACCAGGTTGCGGATGATGGGCAGCGCGCGGGCCAG
>JAHCIE010000060.1 GCA_026129385.1 Anaerolineae bacterium | reverse complement strand
GTGTTGCGCCCCATCAAACAAGTCTTTGGCGCGCCCGGCGCGTTCCCCGACTTGCTCGTCGGCCTGGCCGTGAGCGACGACGCGGCGGTGTATCGCCTCAATGACCAGCAGGCCCTGATTCTGACGACGGATTTCTTCCCGCCGGTCGTAGATGACCCCTATGTCTATGGGTTGGTAGCCGCCGCCAACTCCATGAGCGACGTCTACGCCATGGGCGGTGAAGTCCTGCTCGCCATCAACGTCGCCGGTTTCCCCAGCGGCCTGCCCAGCGCCATCCTGGCCGAAATCTTTCGCGGCGGCGCGGAGAAGGTGGCCGAAGCCGGCGGCATTATCGCTGGCGGCCACACCATCGCCGACGACGAGCCGAAGTATGGCCTGGCGGTAACCGGGCTGGTCCACCCCGAACGGGTGATCACGAAGGGCGGGGCGCAGGTGGGCGACTGCCTCGTGCTGACTAAGCCAATTGGTAGCGGTGTCATCACCACGGCGGCGCGCGCCCTGGCGGCGGATCCGGCGCACTTGGCGGGATGCGTCCACTGGATGAGCCAGTTGAACCGCGAGGCCGCGCGGACGATGCAAGCGGTCGGCGTCCACGCCGCGACGGACATCACCGGCTTCGCCCTACTCGGCCACGCCTACGAGATGGCCGAGGCCAGTGGCGTCGCCTTCCGCCTCTCAGCTAGCGCCATTCCCGTGATGGACGGTGCGTTGGGCTATGCTGAGGCCGGTCACTTAACAGGCGGCGCGGGCCGCAACCGAAGCTGGCTGAGGTCGCATGTGCGACTGGAGGCCAATCTGCCACGCCCCCTGGAAGACCTGCTCTACGACCCGCAAACATCGGGGGGGCTGCTTATGGCCGTCGCGCCAGACAGACATGCCGACCTGGTGGCTGAGCTAACGCGGCGGGATGTCCCGGCGTATACGATTGGCCTTGTCGAGTCAGGGGCAGGGCTGGTGATTTCGACCTGATATAAGAGCCAGCGTCACTTTGGGCGCGGCCAAGTGTTATCTATCCAGGTGTCTAACGCAGTGTGCCTGTAGCGACGCTTGCGTCATTGAGACAGGTGTGCTACGATTGTGCCACCTTGGGCGAGACAGTGGGAGATTGGAATGGCGGCTCAGGTCAAGGTCTATACCACGGCAGAAGAGTACCTCGCCCTCGAACGCCAGGCAGACACCAAGAGCGAGTACAGCGACGGCGAAGTCTACGCCATGACGGGGGCGAGCGAACGACACAATACCCTGGTCTCGAACGTGATAATCGAGCTAGGGGGTCAACTGCGGCGCAAGCCCTGCAAGGTCTACCCCAGTGACTTGCGGGTGCGCGTCAGCCGTCGCAGTATTACTATCCCGACGTCATGGTGGTGTGTGGCAAGCCAGAACTGGCCGACGAGGAGCTGGACATTCTCCTCAACCCGACACTGATTGTCGAGATAGCGTCGCCCAGCACGGCCAGCTTTGACCAGGGCATCAAGTTCGCCCACTACCGCCAGGTCGCCTCGCTCCAAGAGTACGTGCTGGTAGCGCAGGATCAGCCGCACCTCGTCCACTACGTCCGCCAGCCCGACAATAGCTGGCGGCTGACCGAGACCTACGATTTCAACGCGACCGTCCCCCTGCCCTCGGTTGGCTGCGAGTTGGCGTTGGCGGATGTGTACGCGAAGGTAGAATTCACCGCCCCGCGCTAAGGGTGGCGGTGAGGAGGCAAGGGTGAGTGTTCTAAATGGGGGCCGCGCCGCGTGGTCATTACCGGTATGGGCGTGATGCTCGGTCTGGCCAGGATGTACAGACTTTCTGGAATAATCTGGTGGCGGGACATAGCGGAACGAGTCTCCTGACGGGGTTCGATACGAAGGATTATGCGGTCAAGATTGGGCTGAAGTCAAGGACTTCAACCCAGAGCAGTGGATTGATCGGCGCGAGGTGCGCCGGCTCGACCGCTTCTGTCAGTTTGCGCTGGCCGCCACCGCCCAGGCCGTATGCCAGAGCGGCCTGGATGTCCGCGCGAACGGCGAGGAGGTGGGCGTCATTGTCGGGTCGGGCATCGGCGATTCTGGCTTCCCTGGAAGAGGCGGGCGTCACGCTGGTGCAAAAAGGCCCCATGCGCGTTAGCCCCCTCGTCTCGACCATGATGATCGCCGATATTGCCTCCGGTCAGATTTCCATTCGCTATGGCGCATTTGGCCCCAATTATTGCATCACCTCGGCCTGCGCGACAGGCAACAACTCCATTGGCGAAGCGTTCGAGATTGTGCGGCGGGGCGACGCGAAGGCCATGATTACTGGAGCGAGCGAGGCCACCATCACCCCGCTGGGCATGGCGGCCTTCCACCGCACGGGCGCGCTCTCGACGCGCAACGACGACGGCGAGCACGCCAGCCGTCCCTTCGACGCCACCCGTGACGGCTTTGTCTATGGGGAAGGCGCGGCAGTCCTGATTCTGGAGGAATTGGAATTTGCCAGGGCGCGCGGGGCCACCATTCTGGCCGAAGTCGTAGGCTACGGCGCGAGCGCCGACGCCTTCCACGTCACCATGCCGGACGAGACTGGCATGGGCGCAACGCGCTCGATGCAGCGGGCGCTCGCCAAGGCGGGGTTAACGCCGGTCGATGTAGACTACATCAACGCCCACGGCACATCCACGGTCCTCAATGACAAGACCGAGACCATCGCCATCAAGCGCGTCTTTGGCGAGCGGGCCTATCAGATTCCTATCTCCTCCACCAAGTCCATGACTGGCCATCTTATTGGCGCGGCGGGCGCGGTGGAGGCCTGTGTCCAGACCATCCTGACCGGCACGATCCACCCGACGATCAACTACCACACGCCCGACCCAGAGTGCGACCTCGACTATGTACCGAACCAGGCGCGCCGTCAGCCGGTACGCGTGGTTCTATCGAACTCATTTGGCTTCGGCGGCCACAATGCCACGCTTATCTTCAAGCAATATACTGATGGACGATCTTGACCTTCTCCAAGAGACCCTACACGTCGAATTTCATGACCAGACGCTGCTGGCCCAGGCGCTGACCCATCGTTCCTACCTGAATGAGAACCCCGCGCCAGGCGGTTCGGATAATGAACGGCTAGAGTTCCTCGGCGATGCCCTGCTCGACTTTATCACCGCCGAGTACATCTACAACCGCTTCCCCGATATGACTGAAGGACAACTAACCAGCCTGCGCTCGGGCCTGGTCAAAGAGAAGAGCCTGGCCCAATTTGCCCGCCAGGTAGACCTGGGCCACTACCTCTACATGGGACGTGGCGAGGCGGCCAGCGGGGGTGCGGACCGACCGCCGCTGTTGTGTGGCGCGTTCGAGGCGGTCGTCGGCGCCATCTATCTCGACCGGGGCATGGACCGCGCGCGCGAGTTTGTGCTCGACTACATCGCGCCGGCCGCCGAAGCCATCGTCGCCGAGCAGTTGGTCAAGGATGCCAAGAGCCGCCTGCAGGAGTGGAGCCAGGGCGAGTGGCAATTGACGCCCATCTACCGCACGGTGAACCAACGCGGCCCTGACCATGCTAAGGAGTTTACCGTCGAAGTTCTCATCGGCGGCCGCGTCTTCGGCATTGGCCTGGGCCGTAGCAAGCAGATCGCGGAACAGGAAGCTGCCCGCGATGCCTTCATGCGCCGAGGGCCAGTCGAGGACACCGGCTTGCCCTCGCCCTCGACGGACGACGATGCGGACCCATCGTGAGCGAGCCCCCCGTGCTCCTGGTCACGGGCGGCCTCGGCTACGTCGGCCGCCATGTTCTGGCCCAGGCGCAGGGTTGGGCGCGCCACGCGACGTGGTTCAGAAACCCGCCGGCCCCCTCCCTCGGCCCCTCCCCTGCAAAGGGAGGGGAGTCGGACGACCTCTCCCCCAGCCCCTCCCCTACGAGGGGAGGGGGGGCGGACTCCCCCTTCCCTGCTAGGGAAGGGGGGCGGGGGGTTAGGTCTACCACCTGGCATCGGCTCGACATCTGCGATGCCGAGGCCGTCAGGGCGCTGGTCCACCAGGTGCGCCCCGCCGCTATCCTCCACACCGCCTATCAGTTCAACACGCCAGACATGGAACGGGTCATCGTCCAGGGGACGCGCCACGTTGCCCAGGCCAGCGCCGCCGTGGGGGCGCGGCTGGTCCACCTCTCCACCGACGTAGTTTTCGACGGGCGGCAAGGCATGTACCGCGAGACGGATGAGCCTCGCCCGGTCCACGCCTATGGCCGCGCCAAGCTGGTGTCTGAAGGCGATGTGCGCCGTCTCACCCCCGCCGCCGCCATTGTCCGTACTTCCCTGGTCTATGGCTTCGACCCGCCCGACCCGCGCACCGCGTGGGTCATTGAGACCGCCCGCCAGCGGGGGGCCATTACGTTGTTCACCGACGAGATGCGCTGCCCCATCTACGCGCCCGACCTGGCCGCTGCTCTGCTCGAAGTGGCGGCCGGCGACCATGCCGGCCCGCTGCACGTCGCCGGACCCGAGGCGCTAAGCCGCTACGAGTTCGGCGTCCTGCTCTGTCAGGCCGTCGGCGTGGACCCGTCGCCCATTCAGGCCGCGCCCGCGGCGGCCAGCGGCCTCACCCGCCCCCTCGACTGCACCCTCGACACAACGCTCGCGCAGCGCCTCTTATACACTCGTCTGCGCGGCGTCCGCGCCGCGCTAAACTCTATCTGCTCCCGTTCGTTGACTGCCTCATAGCACGGATGGAGAGGATAGACGGATCAATCCCCCACACTATGTTGTATGTGCCCTGGACTTTGACCTAGCCCCAGAATTCACCTCTCTCCAGCATTGACTCCTTCCCCAAAACGCGGTATACTACCCCTAGTTCAACTCTGCTAGTAACGCCACAACATCTTGTGATTGGCCTGCTCCCAGATATTTAGTCTTCAATCTTTGGTCATTCATCCCTAATCCCTTCATCCCTATTCCTTACCCCTGCATCCACCATCCACCACCTACTACCCACCGTCTATGCGCCTCAAACGGCTCGAATCAGGGCTACAAGAGCTTCGCCCACCGCACCGAACTCCTCTTCGAGGATGGCGTCACCGCCGTTGTCGGACCGAACGGCTCCGGCAAGAGCAACATCGCCGACGCCTTGCGTTGGGTGCTGGGCGAGACGAATGTGCGCCACCTGCGCGGCAAAAAGAGCGAAGACTTGATCTTCGCGGGCAGTGATGGGCGCGGCCAGGTAGGTATGGCCCAGGTTAGCCTGACCCTGGACAACAGCGGCGGTTGGTATCGCCCGTTGCGGCCAGGGGCGAAGGCCGACGACAGGGGGGAGATAGGGGAGTCGAACCCAGCCGGCGAGCGGCCCGTCAAACTAACGGACGCCCTGCTCGCCCACGCCGGCCGAAGTGACCATCACCCGCCGCGTCTACCGTGACGGCAGCAACGAATTCTTCGTCAACGGCCAGCGCGCCCGCCTGGGTGATGTCACCCACCTGCTGAGCGCGGGCGGCGTGCCGGGCGACACCTTTGTCGTCGTCGGGCAAGGGTTGGTGGACCAGGCGCTGGCCCTACGGCCCGAAGAACGCCGCGCCATGCTCGACGAGGCAGCCGGCATCAAGCCCCTGCAGGGGCAACGCGAACGCGCCCTGGCCCGGCTGGACGAGACTCGCGGCAACCTGACCCGCGTCAACGACATCCTGGCCGAGCTAACGCCTCAACTGCGCCGCCTCGAACGGCAGGCCAGTCGCGTCCAGGACCACCAGCGGCTGAGCGTGGAGTTGGAGAGCTTACTCGTCACCTGGTACGGCTACCAGTGGGCGCGAGCGCGCGAGGCAGTCCAGGCCACTGAGGCGGCGCTGGCCGAACGACGCCGCGAAGCGCAGGCGCGCGAAAAGGCCGTACAGCACGCCCTGGCGCGGGCCGAAGCCCTGCGCGTCGAGCGCGACCAGCAGCGCGCCGCTGTGGAAGCCGGCCGACGTCAGGCGGGCCGCTTACGCGACGCGGCCGACAACGTTCACCGCGAACTTGCGGTAGCTGAAGAACAGGACCGTCAACTGGCGGGGCGTCAGGCTGAACTCCAGGCCGAAGCGCGGGCGCTGGCTGAGGCGGCTCAAGCGGCCCAGGCCAGCCTGCGCGAGGCCGAGGCCCAGGTCGCCGAAGCGAACCAGGCCGTGGACCGCGCCCAGGTGGACCTCCGCCGAGAGCAGACAGAGTATGACCAGGCGCGAGCCGCAGGCCAGCAGCGTCAGACTGCCCTGGACGCGGCTCGCCAGGCGGCTCAGCGGGCCGCCCACACTGCCCTTGACCGCCGCACCCGCGCTGAGAGCCTGGCGGAGCGATTGGCCGACCTGGAACGGGCTGTCGCTGAAGCCGCCGCAACCCTGGCCGAGCATAAGCAGCGCACGCAAGCGGCGCGTGCTCGTGCGGCGGAGACCGACGCAGCGGTCAGGACGGCGCAGGCGGCCCTGGCAGAAGCCGAGGCGGCCCTCAACGCCGTGCGGCAGGAGGCGCGGGCGGCCCAGGCGGCAGTGGACGCGGCGCAGCAAGGCGTCGAGCGCGCCCGTGAGGCCCAACGCCAGGCGGAGCATCGCCGCGCCATGCTGGCTGAGGTCCGCCGCGCCCAGTTGGGCCGCGCGGTACAGAAGGTTCTGGACGCCCCTCGCCTCACCGGCCTGGTCGGCCCTCTCGCCCACCTACTCCGCGTCCCGCCGAAGCTCGAAACTGCCGTCGCCGCCGCGCTGGGGCCTCAACTGCATTCGGTTGTGGTAGAGACGTGGGGGGACGCACGCCGCGCCGCTACCGAGGTAAGCCGTGCTGACCTGGGCAGCGTGACGTTTATGGTTGTGGACCGGCAGGGCGCCAGGCATATCGCCAATGCTGAGGCTGCGGCGGCTCCCCTCGCTTGGTTGACTGACCAAGTGGAGTGCGATAGCCGCTACCGCCCCGTGGTCCAGGCCGCGCTCTACGGCGTCGCGCTGGCCGACACGCTCGATGACGCGCTAGCGCTGCTCCGCCGCCACGCTGACCAGCCCTGCCTGCGCCTTGTCACGCTGGACGGACTGGTGGTAAGCGCGGGCGGCGCCCTGACGGTGGGGACGGCGAGCTACGCGGCGACGTTAGCTCACGAACGCGAGTGGGCGAGCCTGCCTACGAACGACGAGTTGGCGGCTGCCATCCGCGACGCACAGACGGCGGTCGCCCAGGCGAGGGACGCGGCGGACGCGGTTCGCGTCCGGGTAGGGGCGGCGGAGGCCGAGCTAGGACGACGCCGTCAGGCACGGGACGGGGCGCGGCAGGCCCAGACCGAGGCCGAGACGGCGGTGGAACGGGCGGCGACGGCGGAAGCCTTCCACCAGCGCGCCCACGCCCGTCAGGTCGAGGATCAGGGGCGGCTGGCGCAGCAGGCCGCACAACTCCAGGCCGAGGCGCATGCGGCGGCCGAGGCGCATGCCCAGGCCGAGACGCGCGTTGCCGAGTTAGCGGCCCAACCGCTGCCCGATCTCAGCGAGGCGCAGGGGCGGCTGGCGCACATGCAGACAGCGGCCTCGCTGGCGCAACAGGCGCGTCAGACGCAGGCGCGAACACTGGATCAACGACGACAAGCCCACCTCCAGGCGGACCGCGCGGCCCAGGATCGGTCACGACGACTGGATAGCCTGACGCAGGAAATGGCCGGCGTGACGCGGCGCTTATCCGAGTTGCGCGCTGAGACCCAGCGGCTGGCGAACGAACGCGCCACCCTGCGTCAGACCCTTGATCCGGTCGAAACGAGCCTGACGGCCGTGGACCAGGCCGCCCGCAGCCTGGATGGTGAACTAGCCCAGGTGCGGGAAGCGGCGGTCGCCGCGGAGCGTCTCGCCAGCCAGGCGCAGAGTGAGGCGCGCGAGGCCCAGGACCGCGCCCGACGGCTCCAGGCCGACATCGAAGCTGACCTGGACCTGCTATCCCGCCCGGTCGAAGGGATGCCCCAACAACTGCGGCTGGCCTACGCCGGGCAGGCCGAACTACCCCTCGTGACCCAACTACCGCACGATTTAGAGGACCGGCTGCGCACGGTCAAGAGCCAGGTGCGGCGCCTGGGCAACCCCGACCCCGACGCGCTGGCCGAGTTCCAGGCCCTCGGCCAGCGCCACGCCTTCCTGACGGGACAGGTTGCCGACCTGGACAAGGCCGCCACGGACCTGCACGCCATCATTGCTCAACTAGACGCAACGATGACGACGCGCTTTACAGAGGTTTTCGACCAGGTCACGGTGCGCTTTAGCCGCAACTTCGGCCTGCTGTTCGGTGGCGGCAGCGCCAAGATGCTGCTGGCCGATAACGGCGGGGTCGAAATCCAGGCCCGCCCCCCCGGCAAGCGCCTCCAGCCCCTGTCCCTGCTATCTGGCGGGGAGCGCGCCCTGACAGCCTGCGCCCTCATCTTCGCCCTGCTCGACGTCAGCGGCACGCCCTTCTGCCTGCTGGATGAGGTAGACGCCGCCTTGGACGAGGCCAACGTGGGCCGCTTCCGCGCTGCCCTCGAACGGCTCGCCGCTCGGGTCCAGGTCATCCTCGTCACCCACAACCGGGGCAGCATCGAGGCCGCCCACGCCGTCTACGGCATTACGATGGGCGGCCAGGGCGTGTCACAGGCCATCTCGCTACGGCTGCGGGACCATCCTCGCGAGCAGGCGTCGGGCGTCGCGGCGGATTGACCACCGCCCATGCGAAAACCTCCCGAAGGTTCGGAAACCTTCGGGAGGTTTTGGGTTCGACTCTTACTGCGTGGCGATGGCCGCCCGGTTCCCGCGCAGCACGTACTTCTGAATCTTGCCCGTAGCCGTCTTGGGGAGCTCCGGCACCAGCGAGATCCACTGCGGGGCCTTGAAGTGCGCCAGGTTGGCGCGAGCGAACTGGCGCAGCTCGTCTTCGGTCACACTCGCGCCGGGCCGCACCACGACAAAGGCGTGCGGCGCTTCGCCCCACTTCTCATGCGGCATGCCCACAATCGCCACTTCCTGGACCGCCGGGTGGCGCAGCAGCACGCCTTCCACCTCCACCGTCGAGATGTTCTCACCCCCACTGATAATGACATCCTTAATCCGGTCGCGGATCTCGACGTAGCCATCGGGATGCACCACAGCGGCGTCCCCCGTGTGGAACCAGCCGTCGCCCATCGCCTTCTCGGTAGCTTCGGGATCGTTGAAGTAGCCCTTCATGACCACGTTGCCGCGCACCACGATCTCGCCCATCGTCTGCCCGTCGTGCGGCACTTCCTCGCCGTTGCCGAGCACCACCATCAGCTCGCCGGAGGAGACGAGTTCGACGCCCTGGCGCGCCTTGATCACCGCGCGCGCTGGCGGTGAGAGATGGGCATGCTCCGGTAGCTCTTCGCAGATGGTAATGAATGGCGCGGTCTCCGTGAGGCCATAGACCTGGGTAATATGCCAGCCCAGGTCGCCCTCGATGCGCTCAATCGTCGCCGCGGCGGGCGGCGCGCCAGCGGTGAACAGGCGGATGCCGCGCGGCGCCGTTCGCCGCAGATCCTCCGGCGCGTTTGCCAGGCTAATGAGAACGGTCGGAGCCGAGCAGAACAGGGTGACACCCTCGCGGTTCATCACATCGAAGATGACGCGCGGCTCCACCCGGCGCAGACACACATGCGTCGCCCCACGCGCCGTGACGATCCAGACGAAGGTCCAGCCGTTGGCGTGGAACATGGGCAGCGTCCACAGGTAGCGGTCGCCGGGGTGCATAGGGTGGTGGGCGAGGGTGCCCAGGACGTTGAGGTAGGCGTTGCGGTGGGTGATCATGACGCCCTTGGGGCGGGCCGTCGTGCCGCTGGTGTAGTTGATGGCGATGAGGTCGCCCTCGGCGATGGGCGGGCGGGCGAAGTCGGGGGCGGTGGCGGCGATGGTGGCCTCGTAGTCGAGCCAGCCGTCCTTGTGTCCCTCGAAGGCGACGAAATGCTCGACGTGGGGCAACTGGTCGCGAATGCCGTCCACGGCGTCGAGGTAGTCGCTGTGGACGCACACGATGCGCGAGCCGCTGTGGTTGATGATGTAGGCGAAGTCGTCGGGGATGAGGCGGTAATTGATGGGCACGACCACCGCGCCGATCTGGGGCACGGCGTAGAAGGCTTCGAGTTGGGCGTGGGTGTTGGGCGCGATGGTCGCCACGCGGTCGCCGGGCTTGACGCCGAGCCGCTGCAACGCCGCCGACCAGCGGTCGCAGCGGTCGAAGAACTCGCGGTAGGTGGTGCGCAGGTCGCCATCGACGACGGCCTCGCGGTCGGGGTACAGGCGGCGGGCGCGGCGGGCGAACTCCAGGGGGGTCAGGGGAATTTCCATCGGTGCGCCTCCTCGGGTAACTCAGCGGCGGAGGGGAGTCAGGCCAGCGTGTGACCGATTGTACACCAAAGCCGCAAGGAGGCAAGTGGGGCACGGTCGGATGCTAATCGGCGAAACGGCCTGGAAAGCCGCGGATTTCGGCGGTTAGCACCTCGCGGCCGTCGTGGGTCACGCAGCGGCAGTCGAGGCGTACCCAGCCGCGCGCCTCGTCCACCTCGGCCACCGTCGCCTCGGCGGTGACGGTGTCGCCGATGTAGACCGGCCCCTTGAAGCGAAAGCGCATATCGTTGGCGAGAAAGGCCCACAGCCCGCCGAGGTGGGTCAGCAGGCTGGCGGTGAGCAGGCCCGGGGCGATGCGGCGGCCGAAGGGCATGGCGGCGGCGTAGGTGTCGTCGGTGTGCAGCGGGTTGACGTCCCAGGTCACGCCGATAAAGAGGGCTACGTCGGCCTCGGTGAGGGTGCGGGTGAAGCTGGCCTTTGCGCCGAGAACGGGGCCTTGTGGCAGGCGGCGCGGGAGCAGGGGCGGGTTCAGCATGGCGCGTCTCCTCTCGATGGGCAGATGTTCCCTTCACCGCAAGCTCGTGCCGCTGCGGCGGTAGAACACGCGCTTGGCGGCCTCGGCCGACAGGACGTAGAGCAGGGTGATACCGAGCAGGGTGAGCACGATCCACGGCGGCAATGGCACGAAGTCGAACAGGCTGCCAATGGGCAGGTAGGGTAGGGCGAGGGTCACGATGGCGACGGCGATGGTGGCGAGCAGCAACCAGCGACCGGGGCGGCTCTTCCAGAAGGGGCCTTTGGTGCGCACCACCATCGCCACCATCAGTTGTGTCATCAGGGACTCGACGAACCAGCTGGTGCGGAAGACCACTGGCGAGGCATGGACAATGAATAGGAGGAAGCCGAAGGTCACGTAATCGAAAACCGAGCTTAGCAGGCCGAACACGATCATGAAGCGGCGAATGAAGCCGATGTCCCAGCGGTGGGGCGTGTCGATCCAGTCGCGGTCGACGTTGTCGCTGGCGATGGCGATGGCGGGTAGATCGGCCATGAAGTTGTTGAGCAGAATCTGCTTGGCGAGTAGCGGCAGGAAGGGCAGCAGCAAAGACGCGCCCGCCATGCTGAACATGTTGCCGAAGTTGGCGCTAGAGGTGGTGAAGATGTACTTGAGGGAGTTGGCGAAGGTGACGCGCCCCTCCTCGATGCCCCGCCGCAGCACGTCCAGGTCGTTTGCCAATAGCACAAAGTCGGCCGCCTCGCGCGCCACGTCCACCGCCGTATCGACCGAGATGCCCACGTCGGCGTCGTGCAGGGCGGGCGCGTCATTGATGCCGTCGCCCATGTAGCCGACGACGTGGCCGGTCTTCTGCAAGGCGCGGATGATGCGCTCCTTCTGGTTGGGGTCCACCTCCACGAACAGGTCGGCGTGATCCACGGCGTGCCATAACGCCTCGTCGCGCATGGCGTTCAGGTCGGCCCCGGTCACGATTCCCGCCACGGGCAGGCTGACCATATGAGCCACGTGCTCGGCGACACGGCGGTTGTCGCCGGTGATGATCTTGAGTCGCACGCCCAGCCTGGCAAGGTTGGCGATGGCGGCCTCGACGTCGGGCTTGGGTGGGTCGAAGAAGAGCAGGAAGCCGCTGAAGGTCATGTCGCGCTCATCGTCGCGGGTGGCGCGGCCAACTGGCGCCGGGCGGTCGGCGACGCCGAGGACGCGAAAGCCCTGGTCGCCCCACTCAGCGAAGCGCCGCTGTACCTCGGCGCGGTGGGCGTCATCCAGGGGCACGGCTGCGTCCCCGTCGCGTACGGTGGCGCACACCGCCAGCACGTTGTCCAATGCGCCCTTGGTGATGAGGCGGCGCGCGCCGTCCGCCTCCTGAACGACGATGCTCAGCCGCTTGCGCACGAAGTCGTAGGGGATCTCGTCGACCTTGCCGAAGCCCGCGAGGTCTTCGCCCTCGGCCTTCGCGCCCGCGATCGCCTCGTCGAGCGGGTTCGCCATGCCGGTCTGCAACGTGGCGTTGAGGAGCGCCCACAGCCGCACCTGTTGCGACGCGGTCCCGTCGGGGCCGGTGCAGGCGTCCAGCCGGATCACGCCCTCGGTCAGCGTTCCCGTCTTGTCCGTGCACAACAGGTCCATGCTGCCGAGGTTCTCGATCGCGTCGAGCCGGCGGACGATGACGCCGCGCCCGCTCATCTCGCGCGCGCCGGCGGACAGGGTCACGCTGACGATCGCCGGCAGCAGCTCCGGCGAAAGGCCGACCGCGAGCGCAACGGCGAACAGGAGCGACTCGATCACCGGGCGGTCGAGCAGCAGGTTCACCAGCAGCACGAACAGCACGATCGCGACCATCGTGCGGATCAGCAGGTATCCGAAATGGCGCACGCCGCGGCCGAAATCGGTCTCCTGCTGGCGGGTTCCCAGCCGCGCCGCGATCGCGCCGAATGCCGTGCGCAGTCCGGTCTCGACGACCAGGACCTTCGCGGTGCCGCTCTGCACCGAGGCGCCGAGGAATACGGCGTTGGTGCGCGCCGCCAGCGGCGCGTCCGGCGCCACGACCCCCGGCCGCTTTTCCACCGGAAACGATTCGCCGGTCATCGCCGCTTCGCTGACCAGGAAGTCCGCCGCCGCGATCACCACGCCGTCGGCGGGGATCAGATTGCCCGCCGCGAGCAGGACGACATCGCCGGGCACGACGGTGCTCACCGGCACGACGCGCTCGACGCCGTCGCGCATGACGCGGCAGTTGAGCGCGAGCCGGCGCTTCAGCTGCTCGACCGCGGCCGACGCCCGGTATTCCTGCAGGAAGCCGAGCAGCGAGCTGCCCAGGACGATCGCCAGGATGATGGCGGAGTCGACCCATTGCCGCAGCGCCAGCGAGATGGCCGCGGCGAAGATGAGAATGAACACGAGCGGGCTTTCGACCTGCCGCAGCAGCAGTCGAAGCGCGCCCAGGCGGGTTGCATCCCTGATGACGTTGGGGCCGACCCGGCGAAGCGCCGCGGCGGCGGCGTCGGACGAAAGACCGCCGGGTCCCGACCCCAGCGCCGCGCCGAGGGCTGCGGCATCCTGGCTCCAATAGGGCGTACCGGGGACGGAATCGGTC
>JAHCIE010000006.1 GCA_026129385.1 Anaerolineae bacterium | reverse complement strand
GCCAGGTCCTGGTGGGTGTATCCCTGGACGCGCCCGTCAATGTTGGGGGCGAGGCGCAGCAATAGGGAGGCGAGACGGCCGGGGATGCTCTTGAAGGTGATGTCTTCTAGCCGCGCCTCGGCCTCGACGAGGCGGCGACCGACAATGTCCAGGAATTTCAGGGCGAGGTGGCAGCGCTCAGCGAGGACATTCTCTAGCGCGACGCGGTCGAGGACAAGAATGCTACAATCAGTCAGAGCCGCAGCTTGCAGACCGCTCATGCTCATACCGAGCAACGGCATGTGTCCGAATAGCGTGCCCGGCTCCAGCGCCGTCACGACGGCTCCGCCAGCGCCGGGGCGCGCGATCTCCACATGCCCGCGCTTGAGCCAGTAGACTATCTCGTCGCGGTGGCTAGACGGGACGATGACCTGGCCGCGGGTAAAAGTCCTGGCAGTCGCGGCCCGGGTAAGCCAATCCATGTCGGGATCCGCCACGCTTGTGAACAGCTCCGCCTCGGAGAAGGTCTCGAGCTTGGCCAGCATCAAGTGACGGCGAACCGCCGGGTTGACAACTGTAGTCATGGGACAAGCTCCTTTTAGCGTTCGTGGCCAGCTAGTTTTGCCAGGTCTCCTTCATTGGCGGCGCGGAGACAAGTTGTGTATGGGACCCTACTAGTATATAACTTACCGGGGCCAGATGCAAACACCTTCGTAGGGGCAGGCCCCGTGCTGGCCGTCGGGCGCGCCTGCCCGCTGGTTTCCCTGCGCACCCGTCGTGCCAGGGTTTGACCCGCGCTGGGGCCGGGCTATAATTCAGCGGTTGGGGCAGTAGCCGTTGCCGCTGCTCTGAGCTGACGAGAAAGGTTTCACGCCCATGTCGCCTGAATTGATTCGTATCGGACCGCTGACGTTGTATTGGTATGGCTTCCTTATCACCGTTGGCGCTCTTGCCGGGGCGTATGTGGCGAGCCTCCAGGCCAAGCGCAAGGGTATCGACCCTGAGCATGTCTGGAATGCTCTCATTCCCGCCCTCATCTTCGGCCTGATCGGCGCGCGGCTGTATCACGTGCTCTCATCGCCGCCGGGCGGTGTCGGCCTGGATTACTACCGCCAAAATCCGCTGGATATCATCGCCTTCTGGAACGGCGGATTGCGCGGCCTGGGCATCTACGGCGCGATCCTCGGTGGCGGCTTTGGCGTGTGGCTCTACTGCCGCTTTGCCCACCTGCCGTTCCTGACTTTCCTGGACATCGCGTCGCCGGGGTTGGCCCTGGCCCAGACCATTGGCCGCTTTGGCAACTACTTCAACCAGGAACTGTACGGCTACCCAACCACGCTGCCGTGGGGCATCCCCATCGACCTCCAGCATCGCCTGCCCCAGTTTGCCGATCTGCCATTGGAGACACGTTTTCACCCAACGTTCCTTTACGAAGCCCTGCTCAACTTGCTGCTCTTCGTAGCCCTGATATACATCTCGCGGCGCTGGGAGAGCTGGCTGCGGTCGGGCGACATCTTCCTGATCTACCTTATTGGCTACTCACTGATTCGCTTCACCATCGAGTTTCAGCGGCCGGATGCGTGGACCATCGGCGGCCTGCCCACGGCCCAGTGGCTGGCAATCCTGATCGCAGCGGTCTCGGCGATCATCCTGATCGTCCGCCACCGCATTCAGTTGCCTGAACAGTCGGGCGGCCGTGCCTGACGACCTGAGCCGGCCGCATCGGCTTGCCGGGGCACGCAACCCATGCTAAGGTCAAACAGGGTCAGGGCGGCGCTTCTCGTGCTCGCCCTGACCCTGTCGGGTTGTAGCGGCGGGGTGGCGTCGCAAGCCATTGACCAGAATCGCCTCGACACGCCCGCGCCGCGCGTCGAAGGCGACGATGCCGTCGGCCAGACGTTCCTGGTGAAGGAGCCGGGGCTGTCGGGCGTCGAATTGCTACTGGCTGTCTATCCTGATGCGCCACCCCCCGGCGCGTTGACGCTGCGCCTCTACGACGACACGCGGCTCAAGGTCGCCGAGGCTGCATTTCCCCTGGCTGGCCTGCGCCACAACGAGCCGCTCCGCTTCGATTTCGCGCCACAGGGTGGCTCGGCCGGGCGGCGCTATACCCTCACCCTGTCAGGCCCGCAGGGCAACCCGGCCACGGTATGGTCGACGACTGAGAACGCCTACGGCGACGGAGCCATGCTGGAGCATGGGCAGCCGCGCCCCGGCGACCTGAACTTTAAGGTCAACACCCGGCTTGGCTACGGCGACATGCTGTTATGGCTCGTGGGCGGCGCGCTCGCGTGGTTGGGCCTCGCGATCCCGCTGCTGGCCGTCTTCTTCGTGCCCGGCTTTGCCCTTACCTTCTTCCTCACCCGCGGCCGCCGTTCTCCCCCCTTGCTCGATTATTCGAGTCTGAATGACCCGGCCGGCCGCTTCGCCCTCAGCACTGGGCTGAGTCTTGCCTTCTGGCCGTTGCTGTTCCTACTCCTCAGTTTTCTGCCCTTTAGCCTCAATGCGCCCCTGGCGTGGGGCGTGGTGGGTAGCCTGGCCGTGCTGGTGGCGACGCGCGTCGTGACTCGCCCAGACGCTGCCGCCATCGAGACGCTGACCGATCGGTGGGCGGGGCTGCGCGCCGTCTGGTCGGCCGAGCATCGCCTGGTCAGCGCCACCTTTACCGGGCTACTGCTGCTCATTGCTGCGCTACGGACCCTGCACGCCCGCGGCCTGGCTGTATCGCCGTGGGTCGACTCTATTCAGCATGCCGTGGCGACGCAGTTGTTCACTGAAGGCGGGCGACTCCCAACGACCTGGGGGCCAAGCGTCTTCGACATCCCCTTCGTCTACCACTTCGGCTTCCACTCGACGGCCGCGGTCTTCACCTGGCTGTCGGGGCTACCTATCGAGAACGCCCTGCTGATGACAGGCCAGGTCGCGCAGGTCCTGGTGGCGGTGAGTACGTATGTACTCACGGCGCGACTCACGGGCCGACGCGGGGCGGGGTTGGTGGCGATGGCGATCGTCGGCGCGGTGACCCTCATGCCATCGTACTATCTGACGTGGGGCCGCTACACTCAACTAACGGGCCTGGCGTTGCTGTCGACCGCGGCGGTACTGGCCTTCGATGCCATCAGCGCGCGCCCGCCGGTCGGACGGCGCATCGCTCTGGCCGGATTCGCGACCGGCGCGCTGGTGGTGACCCACTATCGCGTGCTGATTATGCTGGCGGCGCTGGTCGGCGCGTACCTGATTGTGGAGAGCGTTGCTGCCGTCGTGGAACGACGGTCGCTGGCCTCGCTATGGCTGCGCGCCTTCTTGGTGGGCGGGGCCGCGCTGCTGTTTACGCTGCCGTGGTTCCTGCGCCTGGGGATGGCGTTGCTGCCGTCAGGGGCGCTGGGCGGCTGGCTGGCCGCGCCCGCTACCTTCAACACGGCCACATGGGATCTTCTGGCCCTGCGGTACAAGAATCAACTGCTTGGTCTGGCCGGGCTGGGTATACTGTTGAGCGTGACCGGCGCGGTGGTGCGGGCATTTGACGCGAAGTTCCCCCTGTGGACGCGACCCAAGCTCGCGCCCACGGTCGGCCTGGCGGTTGCGTTGGCGATTCTCGTCACCAACCCTGGCCTACTGGGTCTGCGGAACTCGTGGGTGATTAGCAACGACTCGTTGATCATCACCGGCTTCCTGCCTGTCGCCCTGCTCAGTGGCTACGCTATGGCCGCGCTCATGGAGCTACTGGTATGGAAGTTGCCCTGGCGGGTACAACATGCCGTGAATATCACCGCCACGGTGGCCCTGCTAGTGGGGGCGATGTACTTTGCCGACGGCATGTTGAGTGTCGTCAACCCGGTAACGGTACTTGCCACCGATGCCGACGTGAAGGCGGCGGAGTGGGTGCGTCAGAACACGCCGACGACAGCGCGCTTCCTGGTCAATGCGCGGCCGTGGCAAGAGGGGGCCTACGCCGCGCCGGATGGGGGCGGCTGGCTGCCCGTGCTGGCCGATCGCCAGGTGACGCTGCCGCCGGTATCGTATACGTATGCCAACTCACCGGCGCTGGTTGACCGGGTGACCCGCACGGCGCGCACCGTTGCCGAGGCGAAGCAGGCCGAGGACATCCTGCCCATCATGGATGAGGAGGGGGCGGGCTACGTGTACATCGGGGCGAAGGGCGGCGCGCTCAAGCCGGAGATGTTCCGCGGCCGCTCCGATTTCCGCCAGGTGTACGCCACGGATGGCGTGTGGATCTTCGAGCGGCTGAAATAGATAAAGGCCTGGAAAGAGGCCGCCGCTCCTCTGCCCAGGCTTTATCATTGGGGGTATACTGTTGTGACCATAGTATCCCCCACCGACATTAATCGCGCATTAGGCGCGGCTTAAGCGTCGATGAGACTGAGATTCGCCCGGCCTAATTTCTCCCCTGGAAGGTGCTGAGCAGTGGTAGATACGCCCGATACACGGCCGGCGTCGGGCTGGGCGTCGGCGTGCGTGTTGGTGTCGGCGTCGGGGTGATGGTTGGGGTAGCGGTGGCTGTGGCTGTGGGTTGCAGCACGCGCAGCGCCGGGTTAGGGAAGGGGAACGCCACCGGCGTACCGCCCTGACCGACGAAGCTGCCGGCGGCCGGGCCGACGCTGGGCGGGTATTCGCCCGCGACGCCGGGCCGAATCTGATACGTGACGGTGATGCCCTGGAGCGGCAGCGTGTCGATGCGCCAGGTGAGGGACTTGCCGTTGATGGTGGGACTGGGGTCGCCGTAACCATAGAGCTGCACGTCGGAACGCAGCGTGTCCGTGATGACTATATTGTGAATGTCGGTGGCCTGCACCACGCGGGCGATCTCCTGGTAGATGTCGACCAGGTCGTCGCCCGTGCGTGTGTAGAAATACAGGCCGGGACTGGCGATACGTTCGAGCAGGTCCTGGTTGACGTCCTTGCCGATGCCGATGGCGAAGATCTGCGTCCCGGCGGATTTGGCGGCATCGGCGGCGGCCAGGGCCGGCGCGCGCGGGCTTTGGCCGTCGGTTAGCAGAATCATCACGGCGGCATTGGCGGGGTTGTGGCGCGGCCCGGCCAATTCAGCCTGAGAGACGCGAATCGCAGCGGCGAGATCGGTGCCACCGATGAGTCCCAACTCCGCCAGGGATCGCTGCACCCGATAGCGGTCACGGCCGAGAGGCTGGACGATGCGCGTGTTCTCGGGGTCGTTGAACTCGGACAGCCCGACCTGGTCCTGGCCCAGGTTTAGCACCTCCACGAAGTTCTGCGCTGCCTCCTTTGCCAGCACCGACTTGTCGTCCTCGGCCATCGACAGCGACGTATCCATCACGACCAGTAGATCGGCGGGCTGGGTCTGCACGGCGCAACTGCTTCGCACTCCGAGGCTGACCCGCGCCGTCCCGCCCAGGACGATGGTCGAGGGCGAGATGACCTTGTCGGGCAGCGCCAGGCAGGGAGGGTTGGGGTTGGCCGTGGGCAATGGCGTCGGCGTGGCTTCGCCTGCCCCCAGCGGGCGAAAGACCTGGAGGCGGCGGTTGTTGGTGTCGGCAACGTAGACGCGACCGTTCGCGCTCACGGCAATGTCTCGCGGGTACAGGAACTGGCCCGGCTGCGAGCCAGCCGCCCCCCAACTCGCCAGCAGCAGGCCGTCGGCCGCGTACTTCTGTACCCGCCCGTCGTTGGTCAGGACGAAGATGCTGCCGTCGGGGCCGACGGCCAGCCGCAGTGGGGTGGCCTGCTCGGCCAGGACGAAGGGGGCGCTTGCGCCTGCGCCGCTGCTGGCGAGGTGGACAATCTGGCGCGTGGCGGCATCGGCGACGATGAGGCTGCCATCTGGCGCAGCGGCCACGGCGATGGGCAGGCTGAGGGGCACGCCTGCACTCCAGGTGATGTCCTGCTTGAGGTTCACGAAGCGTGTCAGGCCCGAAGCGGCGGCGACGTAGATGATGGGGCCAACGGGCGCGTTCACGACAGCAAGGCTGGTGGCGGCGACCAGTACGCCCTGCGCCATCTGCGAGTTCTGGCCGTCGCTGGTGTAGCGCAGCAATCTGTCGTCGAGCAGGCGATACAGGCGGCCGCTGCCATCGACGCCGACGGCGTTCGCGAAGGTGTTGGAGGTGACGGCCGGGGATAGCGAACCATCGGGATCGACGCGGGCCATGATGTCCTGGGCGGTGGTGGGAACGAAGCGCCCGCTGCTGGCGTAGGGGCTGCCGTCAGGGGCAATCGTCAGGGCCGAAGGCGCGACGGCCCCGCCGGCCGCACTCAGTGGCCAGACGTGCTCAACGAAATAGGTCTCGGGTAGCGATGCCTGGGCGCGGGGTGTAGGTAAGGCGATGGCGACGCCCACCCCGACCAGGGCCAGTAGTGGTAGGGCGAGCCAGCGGATTAAGGACGGCGGCATGGGTCTCTCCGTGGGGGGCGGTTGAGCGCGAGTCGTCAGTGGCTATAGTATCAGGACGTATGAATCGCCGCAAGGCAACGGGGCCGGGGGCGAATTGGCGAAGAATCGGGGAATCGAAATGTTAGAAGCCCGAACTATGCCCCGCCGCGGGCATCTTCGGGCTTCTATCAAGGGGGGGTGGACTTCTGTCCACGTGGGCCAGTTTATCGCACCCACATTAACCCATGATGAGGTCTGCATTAATTGCCCGTGAGAGATGTCAATTCACGTGCGGTGTGAGCGGCCAGAAAACAGGCATCAATACGAGGATGATAACGAGGACGAGGATCGATAGGGGCAGACCGACGCGCACGTAGTCACGGAAGCGATAGCCGCCTGCACCCATGACCAGGATGTTGACAGGGTGACTCACGGGAGTCACAAAGGCGAGGGATGTGGCGAGGGCCACCCCCATCGCCATGGCGCGCGGGTCAGCGCCGATCTGGTGGGCGGCCTGGATGGCGATGGGCGCGACCACTGCAGCCACAGCCTGGCCACTCATGGCCTGCGTAATCACCGCTGTGAACACAATCAGCCCGACCAGTAGTGCGTAGGGGCCTGCCGGGCCGATGAGGTTGATAATCTCATCGGCCAGGAAGGCCGCCGCCCCTGTCTTGGTCATCGCCAGGCCCAGGGGCAGCAGGCCCGCTACCAGGAAGATGCTGCGCCATTCCACCGACCGGTACACACCATCCATGCTCAGAATACCGCCCAGTACCATCAGTATCGCCGCTGCCAGCATCGTCTCTGCCGTCGGCAGGCGCCCACTGGCGGCGATCACAACCGCTGCCACCAGGATGCCGAGGGCCAGCCAGCCTTTGCGCTGTACGCTGGTTGCCTCGCTAGGCTCGCGAAGAACGATGATGTCTGGCTCTGTACGAAGGGTGGCCAGGCGATGGCGTGGCCCTTGCAGGAGCAGCGTGTCACCAAAGTTGAGCCGTCGGTCGCTGAGGTTGGTACGAACAGGGCCGCCTTGCTGCCAGACAGCCAATGCGGTCATGCCATACTTCTGGCGGAAGTGGGCTTCGGTGAGGGTCTGCCCGATGAGAGCCGAGCGCGGCGAGAGCATGGCCTCGACGACGACGACCCCTTCCACGGCGAGATCGCCCTGCTGCCACTCGCGGGTGGGCAGAATCTCCAGGTACGGCTCCGTGTCGCGGCTGCGGAAATCGTCGATATTGCCCTGAAGTGTCAGGATGTCGCCACGCTCGCATATTACCTGGGGCGAGGGCGCCAGGCTGGTGTGGCCGCCGCGCTCGATGGCGATGACGTTGACGTGGTAGGTCTGGCGCAGGGGGACCTCCGCCAGCGGCTTGCCGACGAGGATGGAACCTTCGGGGATGCGAGCGCGAAAGAGACGTTCGCTCAGGCGATAGATGCCTATCAGATCATCCTCGGCGGGGCGGTCGGCCTGTAGCCGCTCGGCGGGCGATTGGGTGGGCAAGGCGTGGCGACCCCAGACGGCCATATACAGGATGCCAGCGATGACGACCGGGACACCGATGGGCAGGAAGTCGAGAACACCGAAGCCGGCCAGACCCTGGCTGACCAGGTAGCTGGACACGATGATGTTGGTAGTCGTGAATAGAGTCGCCATGCCGCCCAGCACGGTGGCGAAGGCCAGGGGCATCAGCAGGCGGGACGCGCTGACCCTGGCCTTGCGAGCTGCCCCTGATACCGCCGGTAGCAGTACTGAGGCAGCGGCAATGTTGTTCATAAATAGCGAGAGAGTCGCTGCCGCGCCCATCACCGTGACAATGAGGCGTCCCTCGGTCCGGCCACCGACGCGCAACAGCCAATCGCCGACTCGGTCCGTGACGCCTGTCCTCCGTAGACCCTCGGCCACGACGAAGATGGCGAACAGCGTGACAACCGCGCCGCGACTGAAGCCCGAAAAAGCCTCGTCAGCGGTGAGAATGCCCGTTAGCCCCAGGGCGAGAACGACCAGCAGAGCAACCAGGTCGGCGCGAACGCGGTCGCTGAGCAGCAGAACGAAGGCGATAGCCAGGATAACGAGAGTCGCAGTCATGGCATGGGGTAGGGGCGACTGGTTAGCAACTCATCGGGTACGTCCCGCGGTAGAATCTCCCCACTCGCGCCGCGTAGGTTGCGGGTCGAGACGACCACCCACAACAGGAAGCCGTTGAACACGATGCCCGTGAGGATAATCAGTATGCCAGGAAGCGGGGGGACGGAGGCCCGTTCTATGAACTGCTGCGGTGAGGTCACAGGTGTGGGCGTCGAGTAGAGCTTGAGGAACCAGGATGCGAGAAGAATGGCGAAGATGGGCATGTAGTTGCGGCGCAGCCGCCAGCCCATCGCCTCGATCATCGATATTCGAAAGCGAGGTTCCTGCAGGTCGCGGGCCATGACGTCGCGCCAGGTCTGGCCGGGCGTATAGCCCATCAGCATCGGGGTGCGAAGTAGTCGGTTTCGAGCAGGCGCAGCCGATTCTGCCAGATGTCGTAGTGGCGATAGCGACGCGCTTCAGTCATGAGGAAGAAGAACACGAGCAGCGAGACGAGGAGCAGCACCACGGCATCGTTGTCTCGGTTGCCAAACACGAAGCTCATGCTGGCAGCGGTGGTGACGATAGCCCAGTTGGTAGTTGTGTCCAGGCGATCATGCTAATGATCGGCCCGCCCCAGCTCAGCCCGGGTAGAAGTGACGATGGCGGCGTTGTACTCAACGCGGTTCACCGTCTCCAGTGGTGGGGCGGCTTCACTGTCGACATAACCGCACACCACTACGTAGGTTGGGTGGAGCCTATGATACGTCCAGGGTGCAGGACGGTCAAGGGGTCGGACGCACGGCATCTACAGGTCGAAGCGGACGACCTCCTGGCCGCTGAGGCGTTCTTTCGACCTTCCTCTGGATGATCAACCTTAGGTGGGGTGTGCCACACGAAGTCGAGCGCGTCGGCGGGCACGGTGAGCAGGACAGAGCGTGAAGCGATCGATCCACCTCGTCGTAGAGGGTGTTGAGGCAGCCAGGGGTATTCCGGGATCGATAGTTTTGCCCATAGCGCCCGGCAGCCGATGCGAGCAGAGGTATCCACCGAGACCCCGGTGGCATACCATCAGGTCGGGGGAGGGAGGAATAGGTTGATACCTTCGTACAGCACAGCGTAGGTGGCGTAGTCGCGCTGACTCATCCAGCCCTGGCGGTACAGGTTCGCAGCGAAAACCTCGGCGCGTCTGCAGACGGAGCGGTCCTGGAGCGTTGGTCGGGTGATCGAGATGCGACGGGTGGGTGTTGTTGGAGCCGCCGCGAGAGAAAGAACACCTAAAGGACCACGCGACATGTCGGCGTAGAAGTCGGCCAGGTAGGGGTTGTCATCGACGGCCTCGAAGAATGGTTTCCAGTCGAGTCGCTGGGCCATCAGCCCCGTGAGCGTAGATTTGCCGACGCCGATGTTGCCGGCGATGGCGATGAAGCGCTTGTCGCGCCCGGGCATCACTCCTCCTCGACGTTGGCCTGGATGCGGAACGGTGGGCACAGGACATCCTGCGCGCGGGTGATCTCCAGGATGGCCAGGGCTTCCCGCAGCGCGCGAATCACTTGATCGCGACTCTGGCGGCCACCATACGCCCCCTCGAACTCGAAAATCGTCTTTAGCTCGCTGCTGTCCATGCCTGGCCTCCATGGTAGCCCCCACCGTCACCCAAGGGCATCCATACTACCCTACTTCGCGCCACGGGGCAACTGGCGACGGTCGCGTATCTCCCATCCGACGAATCACGTTACACATGGTAAGAGTAGGAAGTATAGCAGGTTCCCTGGAACCATCGGCCGGTAGTGGTCCCGTGGGCGCGTGAGGCAGCGCCAGGCAGGGCCAGGCCGGGAGGTTGTGGTGCGACGCGCGCTTGATTGATGGCTGTCAGGCCCTGGCGCTGGGCCTGGCGCTGAGCGCCGCCACTGTCAGCGGACAGACGGCGCTGGCGGACCCAACGCCGGGCACGTATGTGCAATTGCCGGTGCTGGGTGAGGTGGCGGGAGCCAGCCAGCCCGTGGACTGGATTATTGAGGCGCAGAACGTAGGGGCGACTCGCACCAAGATCGCCTTGCTCTTGTTTGCTCAAAGCCCCGGCTTCTGCGAGCCCCAGGTCCAGGCGCCCTTCAAGATGGAATGCACGGGGCTGCTCAAGCCCGGCTCTAGCTGGATTTGGACTAGCAATCAGGTATCGCGGGCCGCGCGTAGCGCCATTGCCTTCAGCTACGACCCGCTGACATGGGACTGTCTCGACCTGGATGCATTTCGCAAGGCGGGTAGGTGGCCTCAAAGCTGGCCGGGCGTCAACATGACACCGGGCGGCTTCCCCTTCGACTGGGACCCCTTTGCAGGTGAGCCTATCGCGGTGGAAATCGTGCGGCGCAGCCCGAGTGAGAGTGACGGGACCAAGGTCATCAGCGCGGCCTACAGCGGTGTTTCTGCTATGATGGATGGCCGGTATGACCCGATCTTTGGCGGGTTCGCGTACTATGCGCCCGTCGTCTACTCCGGCTTTATGGGTATGAACTCCTGGCTGTATATCCAGAATAGCGGGTCCGCGTGTACCAGTATCGAGCTATGGTTCAAGGCCCAGGATGACTGTTTGCGCGCCCAGGTGTGCGAGGTGATGGCGCTCGCGCCCGGCTATTCGGAGCGGTTCTCGGTGGCCGGCTGTATCCCGCCCGGCTTTGTTGGTAGCGTCTGGATTCGCGCCAGCCAACCACTGGGCATCGTGGTCGATCAGGTTAGTCCCTCGATCCTGATGAGCTACAACGGCCGGCCCGCGTCGCTGTGCTTCGCCTTCGGTGGCCATTGCGCCGATCTGGAGGGCGGGTCCCAGGCGCTGTATGGCCCGCTGCTGTACCGTGAACAGAACGGTTGGGATACGCGCGTCTACGTGCAGAACATGTCAGGGATCGTCGCGGCGAAGGTCAAGGTCTACTTCCTGGATCACAAGGGCGGCATCATCACCACCCTGGTCGATTGGGTGTGCCCGCGCGGTGAGCAGACCTTCTACCTACCCCTGGTCAATAACCTGCCCGCCCAGTATGTGGGGGCGGTGCGGGTCGAGAGCCAGGGATGGGAAACGCCGGGCGACAGCCTGACAACGGCTCCCCCGCTCGCGGCCGTCGCCGAGTTGCTCCAGTATGCCAGCGCCGCACGCACGACGCCCGTGCAGGCGGTTGCCTACAACCTGTTCCCCCAGGAACAGGGGTTCGTCTGGCAGGTGGGCTGCGGGAGCGGTGCGCCCACGGCCTGGTGCTCGTGGTACAACTCCTACTCCGGCGTTGGACTTATCGCCGTCCCCAGCTTCTTGCAGCGCGGCAACTCCCTCCAGGTGCAGACGGAGCTGGCGGTTCAGAACCTGGTGCCCAAGCCGGGCTTCACGGACTTCGCCGTCTTCGTCTATGACCAGAACGGGCTGCTGGACTTTGTGTGCGAGAAGCTGAACGAGAAGCAGGTTGAGTACATTGACCTGTCGACCTGGGGCTGGATCAGCCCCGCCTGCGGTAAGGCGGCCACCAGCGCCGCACCACGGGAGCATGACGTGTTCGACAGCCACGGCCAGTTCGTGCGCAACGTGGTGGGGCTGGCGGCGGTGAAGGTCGAGCGTTTCGTGCCCCAGACGACTGTCGCGCCGGGCGATGTCGCTGCTGCATCCGAAGGCTTCCCGATTCAATACTATGGGAAGCCGTCGTCTGCCTCTGACTTCGAGGGCGTCACGCCGTTGTGCCCAGGCCAGCCGGGACCGCCGGCACAGCCGTAGCTACCATCGGTCGGGCGGTGGGTGGCCCGACCTCGACGGCCGGCGGTGATGGCCCCTTGTGTCATGCCGCGAAACGTCGATAATCGGGCATAGCGTACTCAAGCGCGCCATTGGCGCGCATCACCCAGAGGTGACTCATGTCCGTTGCCCGTATCACGGAGATCAGCGCTACCTCGAACAAGAGCTTTGACGATGCCGCCAAGCTAGGCGTCGAGCGGGCCAACAAGACGCTGCGCAACGTCAAGAGCGCCTGGATTAAGGAACAAACGGTTCGTGTCGAGGACGGGGCTATCATCGAGTATCAGGTGAATATGCTCGTCACCTTTGTCCTCGATGACTGAGTAGCTGCCTTGCCATCAGTTGTCTGAAGAGCGCGCCCCATCTGGGCGCGCCTGCTCTGTGCCGTTTTTGTGGTCGCCCGCTTGCGCTGGTGATGAAGCCTCTCAACACCCATCGAACCGCGAGGACGTTCCAACATGCCTGCTGCCCCCGCTCCCGCCCCCGGTCTGGACCCTGTGTTTGTCGCCGCCGCTCACACTCCGAGCGCCACTGATCACGCGAGCTACGCCGAGCTAAAGCGCATGGATGGCGCGAGCGCGGCCTCATGGAGAAGCAGCCCGGCTACTATAATGGCGCAGGTCATCCGGCAATGTCGCGATGCTGACGGCGGCGCTGGCCTTCCTCATCGCCGTCGATAGCTATTGGCTGCGGCTGCTCGATGCGGTCTTCCTGGCGTTCGTGTTTACCCAGATCGGATTCATGGGCCACGACCTGGGCCACCGCCAGTTCCTCAAGACGGATTGGCGGCGCGACATCCTCGGTCTCGTCGCGGGTAATCTCATCATCGGCATCAGCCGCGCCTGGTGGGAGAGGATACATTAACGCCCACCACAGCAACCCCAACCAGTTGACCTCGATCCTGACGTGGACATCCCTGTCCTGGCCTTCACCGAGGAGCAGGCGCTCGAAAAGCGGGGTTTGCAGCGCTTCATCGTCAAGTATCAGGCGCTGTTCTTCTTTCCCCTATGCACCCTGCAAGGCTGGGGCATGCACGTCGATAGCCTGCGCTTTCTATTCGACAAGCGCCCGCGCCAGTGGGCAATCGAGGCGGCGCTGGTCGTGCTGAGCCTGGTGTGGCTCATAGGGCTGGCCTTCTACCTGATGGGGTTCTGGGGGGGCTTGCTGTGGATTCTGGTCCAGCAGGCGGTGTTTGGGCTGTACCTGGCATCAGTGTTCGCGCCCAACCACAAGGGTATGCCCATCATCGAGAAGGATGACCCCATCGACTTTCTGCACCGCCAGGTGGTGACCGCGCGCAACGTGGTCTCGCACCCGGTCATTGACTTTTGGTATGGCGGTCTCAACTACCAGATTGAGCACCATCTGTTCCCGACGATGCCACGCAATCGCCTACGTGAGAGCCAGGTCATCGTCAAGGCCTATTGCGAGCAAAATGGTATTCCCTACTACGAGACGGGCATGCTACAGTCATACCGCGAGATTTTGGGCTTCTTCCACGAGGTGAGCGCGCCCTTGCGCCGCCCGCCAGCTGCCGCCGAATCCCTCGCGCGGTAAGGGTAGCCCGGCGAGCCTTTTTATACGGCGATCTTCGTATAGTCATCATCGACTACGCGCCATGCGCGACGATAATCGCCCAGAAGGGGGATGGGGGCGTCCATCGTTTGGGTTGGACATGGCGGGCAAACAGCGGTATACTTGGGTTCAATCCAAGACAGTCGATGATGGGGAAGAGTACGCTCGATAGCGCGGCATAGAGAGTCGGGGGCGGTGGAAGCCCGACCCGCGGCGCGAGCGGAACGCCACCCCGGAGATGCCACGGCCAACGCGCGCCTGCGCCAGTAGTCGTGGCCGGCCGCCCTCCGTTAGCGGGGCAGGGCGCAACGCGCGAGCGCCCATGAGTGGGGGGCATGGCCCCCAAGCAAGGTGGTACCACGGGCTGCGGCTCGTCCTTCAACAAGGACGGGCCGTTTTTGTTGACACAGCCTGGAGCTGTCACTACAATTCGTCGAGTCGGCCGCCGCCGGGCTGGCGGTGGGTTGGCACAGGAAGGGCAGTATGAGCGCCAAAATGACTAGCGCGGAGATCCGCCAGGCATTCCTCGACTTCTTTCAGCAGCACGGGCACACCATTGTCGCTAGCTCGCCACTGGTTCCTGACGACCCAACGCTGCTTTTCACCAACGCGGGCATGGTCCAGTTTAAGGACACGTTCCTGGGTACGGAGAGGCGTAGCTACGTTCGCGCCACCACGTCACAGAAGTGCATGCGCGTGTCGGGCAAGCACAATGACCTGGAGAACGTTGGCCCTTCGCCCCGGCATCACACCTTCTTCGAAATGCTGGGCAACTTCTCCTTTGGCGATTACTTCAAGCGCGACGCCATTCATTACGCCTGGCGCTTCATGACCGAGACCCTGGGCCTGCCCGGCGAGCGCATCGTCGCCACAGTCTACCAGGACGACGATGAGGCGTTCAACGTGTGGGCGGATGAGATTCACCTGCTGCCGGGCCGCGTGCACCGTATGGGCGACAAGACCAACTTCTGGATGATGGGCGACGTGGGGCCATGTGGGCCGACTTCGGAACTGCACTGGGACTTTGGCCCCGAGTTCTGCACCTGCGGCCGCTCTGACTGCTCGGTCGCCCTGGACAACGACTGTGGGCGGTGGCTCGAAATCTGGAACCTGGTGTTCATGCAGTATGACCAGCGCGCCGACGGCACGCGCGAGCGGCTGCCCAAGCCGGGTGTCGACACGGGCATGGGCCTGGAGCGGGTATGCGCCGTCAGGCAGGGCGTCTATACCAACTACGACACCGACCTGTTCACGCCTATCCTGGAGCGCACCCGGGAGTTGCTTGGCGATAGTGTGGATGAGGCGCGGGATAAGTATGTGGGCTATCGCGTCGTGGCCGACCACGGGCGAGCCATGACCTTCCTGATTGCCGACGGCGTGCTGCCCAGCAACGAGGGGCGGGGCTATGTGCTGCGCCTCATCATGCGCCGCGCCATGCGCTACGGCAAAGGCCTGGGCTTCACGGGGCCATTCCTCGGCCAGGTGGCGCAGGCCGTCATCGACCATATGGGCGGCCACTACCATGATATTGTTGACCGCTGCGATTTCATCCAGCGCGTCATTGCTTTGGAGGAGGAGCGCTTCCAACGCACGCTCGACGCGGGTTCTGCATTGCTAGAGACGACCATCGCTCGGCTGCGCGCCGAGGGAGGCGCAACTGTGCCCGGCCACGATGTTTTCCGCCTGTATGATACGTACGGCTTTCCGCCCGACCTGACGCGGGTCATCGCCGAAGAGCAGGGTATGAGCATCGACCGCGCTGGCTTTGAAGGTCTCATGGCCCAACAGCGCGAGCGGGCGCGCGCAAAGGGCAAATTCACGGTCACTGAAGCGGGCGAGCATTATCGCCGCCTGGACCTGCCGCGCACCCGGTTCGTCGGCTACGGCGAGTTGGTCGCTGATGCGAAGGTGGCCTACCTGGTAGTCAACGGCGAGGCGGGCGACACGGCCGAGGAGGGCGACGAGGTGGCGATCGTCCTGGACACGACGCCTTTCTACGCTGAGGCGGGCGGCCAGGTGGGCGACACGGGCCAGCTCATCGGTGAGATGGGGGTGGTCCACGTCGAGGATACCCAGGCTCCCGTGCCGGGTATCACCGTCCATCGCGGGCGCGTCACGGCTGGCTCGATTCACCTGGGAGCGGCAGTCAGCGCGCGGGTGGACGTGGAGCGCCGCCTGGAAATCATGCGCAATCACACCGCGACGCACCTGCTGCACCGGGTATTGCAGGATAGCGTCGGCGGGCACGCTCAACAGCGCGGCTCCCTGGTCGCGCCCGACCGCCTGCGCTTCGACTTTGCCCACCTGCAAGCCCTGTCGGACGAAGAATTGCGTGAGATCGAGGCGCGGGTTAATGCCCTAATCCGCGCCGACCTGCCTGTGGACTGGGTAACGACGGGCCAGGACGAGGCGCGCCGATTGGGGGCGATGGCTCTGTTCGGCGAGAAGTATGGCGATGTGGTGCGCATGGTCAGCATTGGCGGCGACGTCCCCGTCAGCCGGGAGTTGTGTGGTGGAACCCACTTGCAGCACACCGGCCAGATCGGCCAGTTCCGCATCGTCGCCGAGAGTAGCGTGGGCGCGGGCTTGCGACGCATTGAGGCTGTGACAGGGTCGAAGGCGGAGACGCTGGTGGGGGAGAGCCTGCGCGCCCTGTCCCAGGTGGCTCACGCATTGCAGACGACGCCCCAGGACCTGCCACGGCGGATTAGCGAGCTTCTAGATGAGCTGCGCGCGGTGCAGCGTGAACTAACTGAGGCGCACCGTAAGCTGAGTCAGGGCCATCTGACGGGGTTGCTAGACCAGGCGCAGGCGGTCGACGGCGTGACGGTCCTGAGTGCGCGGGTCGACGCGGCCGACGCCGAGGGCATGCGCGAGATGGCCGACTGGCTGCGCGATAAGCTGGGTTCTGGCGTCATCGTTCTGGGGAGCGTCATGGGCGACAAGCCCTTCCTGGTCGCCACGGTCACGCCCGATCTGGTGGCGAAGGGCTACCACGCGGGCAACCTGGTGAAGCTGGTCGCTGCCGTCGTCGGCGGCGGTGGCGGCGGGCGGCCGAATATGGCGACGGCGGGCGGCCGCGAGGTGGGCAAGCTCGGCGAGGCGCTGGAGCGCGTGGCCGAGTTTGTCCAGGAGCAGGCGAAGCGGGCGTGAGCGGCTTGAATGGGGGCGGGGCTGCCCTGCGGCTGACCGTCCTCGAACTCCATCCGGCCGAGACCGTCGGCGATGCCGTGCGCCGCATGCGGGGCGCGGCGGGAACCATTGTCCTCATCGTGCCGAGAGGGGCGCGCTGGTCCGAAGCCAACTTCGAGTGGCTGGCGCGGCGCACGGCGGAGGCGGACAAGCGTCTGGCGGTGGTGTCGACCGACGGAGCGGTGCGGGCGGCCGCGCGCGCTGCGGGGCTGCCGGCGTATCGCCGGGCGCCCGCAGCGCTAGGGGGTGGGTGGCGTCACGCTGTGGCGGGGTGGCCGAGCCGCGCCGTCCAGCGGGGGGAAGACCTGCGACGACGGCCACCGCTACCGCGTCCTGCGCTCCGCCGACCCTCCCGCCCCAACCTGGCCCTGCGCCTGCTGGTACTGGCGCTGACCACCGTGGCGGGCGCTGCGTTGGTTCTGTTGGCCCTGTCCGCGTTACCGACCGGCCTGGTGCTGGTACGTCCGGCGCGCCAGGCCATCGATACCGTGCTGACGGTGACGGTGATGAGTGGGGCGGTGGCCGAGGACGCGGTCGGGGTGGCGCGAGGTCGCGGCCTGGAGGCCATCGCCGAGGCGCGCACCGATCTATCGGCGGGCGACGAGGGCCAGCTTACCGACGAGCGGGCTACCGGGTCGGTGCAATTGCTGAATCGACGCTCGGAGGCGATCACAATTCCAGCGGGGGCCGTGGTGGAGACCACGGCGGGGGCGCGAGTGCGCTTCCGTACCACGGAGAAGGTGACGCTACCGGGTGAGGTGGGGGCGACGGCTCGTGCGACGATCGTGGCGCTAGACGCGGGCGAGGTGAGTAACGTGTGGGCCTATGCTATCAATGCCATCGAGCCGGCGTGGGCCAGCAGTGTCGCTGTGGTCAACGATCGCCCCACCGAGGGCGGGGCAACCCGCGCGCCACGTGAGGTGACGGATGAGGACCGCGCCACGGCGCGGGCGGCGTTGGAGGAGCGTCTGACCGATGAAGCCCTGGCTGGGCTGCGCGCGCAGTTGGCGCCCGGCGAGATACTCGACCCGGCCACGCTACGGACGAGTCTTGTGTCGGAGCGCTTCGACCTGGAACCGACCCGCCGCGCCAGGGGGACGCTCATGATGCGACTGCGGGCGACGGGGTTGGGATATGACCCCCAGCGCGTTGAGGCAGTCGCCGCGCGGCTGGTGGAGCGGCGGGTCCCTGACGGCTGGCGCTTGCTCTCTGACCAGACCCGCCTGGCGGTGGGCGATCAGCCGAGCCAGGTGGCAGCCGATGGACGGCAGATCACGCTTCCGGTGGCGGCGCGCGCCCAGGTAGAGGCGTTGGTGGATCGCAATGCGGTGCGCGATGCCGTGCGCGGTCTCGGTACGCAGGAGGCGGCGGTCGCGGCCGCGCATGTTGGCCCGCTAGCCGAGCCGCCTCTGGTGGGCATCGAGACGGCGTGGCTAAGCCCGGTCTGGCAGCGTTTGCCGTGGCTGCCGCGCCGTCTGCCCTGGCTGCCGGCCCGCATCGACGTGATCGTGCTGGAGAACGGGCGATGACGGAGGGTGGCGGGCGAGTTCTAGCCCTGGATGTGGGCGAGCGGCGCATTGGCGTGGCTGTGAGCGACGAGATGAGCTACCTGGCGCGAAGCGTGGCGACGATTAAGCGCCGCAGCGTGGCGCAGGCCCTGGATGCGCTGGACACATTGATTCAGGAGTGGCGGCCAGTTGCGGTGATCGTGGGGCTGCCGCGTCATATGGATGGCTCGTTGGGGCCGCAGGCCGAGCGGGTGATGGCCTTTGCGCGGTTATTGCAGGAGCGGATTGCCGTCCCTATTGTGTACTGGGATGAGCGGCTGTCGTCCGTAAGCGCTGAAGACATTCTGCGACGGCAGGGTGTTACCAGCCGTGACCAGAAACTGCGTATCGATGCGGTTGCTGCCGCCGTTATCCTACAAGAGTATCTAGACGCCCAGCGGCAGGAGCGCCCTGACTACGGCCTCCTACCGCCGGATGCGCCGTCGGAGGCTGAGCCTCGTCGCCGTGGTGGCCGCGAGAAGCGAGCGCGGCGGCGACATGAGGAGCAAGATCGTTGAACGCGAGAGACCCCCGCGACGCGCGCGGCCTGGCGGCCTACCGCGAGAAGCAGCAGCGAGATTCGAGACCGGGGCGCCAGCTACTGGGCTTCAGCCTGGCCCTGGTGGCCTTGATTGGGGTATTGCTGGTGGGCAATGCCGTGTGGCGCACGTGGCACGAGCGCAGCGCGCCGATGCTCAGCGCCGCCCCTGAGGCGGGATCCGGGGCAGATACAGGCAACGTGGCGGGGCGACTACAAGCGCTGCTGGGCGCGGGCGATGCGGATTCGCCGGCCGGCACGGACCCTACCCCGGTGCGGTTCGAGATCAAGCCTGGCGCGACGGCCGCGACGGTGGCCCAGCAGCTGGCGGGCCTCGGTCTGGTAAAGGATGCGGATGCGTTCCGCGTGTTGCTGCGCGTGCAAGGCATTGACACAAAGCTGGAGGCTGGCACTTATGAGTTGCGGCGGACGATGACGGCGCGCGAGGTTGCCAGTGCGCTCCAGAAGGGTCGCCCGCCGTCGGTGACGATCACCATCCCCGAGGGGTGGCGGGCCGAAGAAATCGCCGCTCTGATTGCGAGCCAGGGGTTGGCCGACTCTGAGGAGTTCATGCGCCTGGTGAAATCGGGCGAGGGCTTCACGCAATCCTTCTTGCCGCAACAAGGGGCGACATCGGGGCTGGAAGGCTACCTGTTCCCGGATACATACACCTTCGACGCCACAGCCTCAGATGCGCGCAAGGTGATCAACCGGTTGCTGGACAACTTCGGAGCGAAGGTCGGGCCGGACCTGCAACAGGCCGCCGCCACGTCGAAGCTGGGCAGCCTACAGACCGCGTTGGCGCTGGCCGCTATTGTCGAGCGGGAAGCGCGCATTGCCGGGGAACAGCCGCTCATCGGGGGCTCGGAGCAAGCATCTCAGCCAGGGTGCCGAAACTGGACGCCTGGATAAGAAGCTGTTCAGTACGCTATGGGCTACGACAAGGAGCGCAAGTCCTGGTGGCGGCCCTTGACCCAGGAGGACTACAAGTTCCAATCGCCGTATAATACCTATCTGAACGCAGGCCTGCCGCCGGGGCCGATTGCCAATCCCGGCCTGGCAGCAATTAAGGCTGCCCTGTCGCCCGCGCCGTCGGAATATCTGTTCTTCGTGGCGAAGAAGGACGGCTCGCATGTGTTTGCCAAGACCTTTGAAGAGCATGTCCGGAACGTGAACGCAGGTCGCTAGAGGGGACACGAATGGCAGGCGCGGCAAAGTTGCCGCGCGGATACTCTCATACACACTATGCGCCTACTTATGCTATCCTCTGAGTATCCGCCCAATATGGTGGGCGGCCTCGGCCAGCACGTGGACAATCTGGCTCCGGCGCTGGCGGCGCGGGGCGTTGATGTCCATGTCGTTACCCCGCGCGATCGCGGCGGGGAGTCGGTGGAGATACCGAGCGCGGGTGTGACGATCTATCGCGTCGACACGCCACCCCGGACGGGCGAGCTCTTGATGGATACCCAACTCGCCAATCGTGAACTGGCCCGTGTCGCGGAGGTTCTCGCCGAGAGCCTGGGCGGATTTGACCTGATTCACGCCCACGACTGGCTGGTGGCGTATGCGGCGGTGCGGCTTAAGCATCAGTGGAAGCTGCCCCTGGTTGCTACCATCCATGCCACTGAACGGGGGCGGTGCGGCGGTTATTTGAGCACCGACCTATCGCGAGCCATCAATCGCGTCGAGGATGACCTCGCAAGTGAGGGATGGCGGGTCATCGTGACCAGCTACTACATGGCTCACGAGCTTATCACGTTCTTCGGCGAGCCTAACGATAAGGTCGATGTGATTCCGAATGCCGTGACCGTGGCGGACTTCGCTCGCCAACCTGCGACGGCAGTGGCGACACTGCGCCGTCGCTATGCGACCGACGACGAGCGCGTCGTCTTCTACGTGGGGCGTCTGGTCTGGGAGAAGGGCTTGCACGTGCTGCTCGAGGCCGCGCCCCGTATTCTGGCCGAGGCACGTAAGGTGCGCTTCGTGCTCGCCGGTCGTGGCCCGATGCTCGACGACTTGCGCATCCAGCGCGACCGCTTGGGTCTGGGGCAGGCTGTCCAGTTTGCTGGGTTCGTCAGTGACGCGGACAAGCGCCTCCTGTATCAGGCGGCCAACGTGGCCGCCTTCCCCAGCCTGTACGAGCCATTTGGTATCGTGGCTCTGGAAGCGATGGCGGCGCAGGCGCCGGTGGTTGTCTCCAGTGTGGGTGGGTTGAGCGAGGTGGTAGAAAATCACGTCACCGGCATGACATCTCAGCCGGGTGACCCGGACTCGCTCGCGTGGTCCATCGTGCATACCCTGAATCGCCCCGACTGGGCGGCGGCTCGCGTGGAGAACGCCTACCGCCGGCTGGTTGATAATTTCAACTGGGAGCGGGTCGCGACGCGAACGCGGGAGGTCTACGATCGCGTCCTCGAAGAGCGCCGACAGACTGATTGGTAGAAGGAGGTCGCGACAGCGATGATTGAGCTTCTGGTTGGTATGCTTGTGGGCGCAGTCGGCGCGTGGTTTCTCGTGCGCCACAAGGCGACCCCGTCACCCTACACTCCCTCTGCGCCAACGCCGCGCGGTCGAGACGAGGAGCCTCGGATCACGCTCCCCGTCGCGGATATAGCGGAGCCGGAGGGCGGCGGGTCGGCCGGACCGGGGGACGCTGTACCCACGACCGGAGCCGACGCAGGGATGGCGGCGAGGGGCGGTGCCACGGCGTACTGCGTCCGGTGCAAGGTCCAGCGCCCAATGACGAAGGTTGAGAACTACACGACCGCCAACGGGCGCTCGGCTTTGAAGGGAACGTGCCCTGTCTGCGGGGCAGGACTGTTTAAGTTCGTAAAGGAGTAGTCCTGCGTCAGGCGATGATGTGACGGATTAGTAGCGGAGCCTGGACAGGGGCGGGGCCAATCGTGCAGGCGGCCAGGGCACGCTCAGCGGCGGCTTCGGCCGCCTCATCGTTGGCCGCGTGGATTGTCACCAGGGTCTCGCCGCCGTGGATATGCTGCCCTACCTTCGGCCCGACCACCAGCCCAACCGCGGGGTCAATAGGATCGCCCTTCCTGGCGCGGCCGGCGCCTAGCCCGACGGCCGCCAGCGCCATCTCCAGCGGGTCCAGATGGGTGATATAGCCCTCGCGGCCGGCCGGCAGGGCGAGAACTACCGGCGCCCTGGGGAGACGGGATGGGTCATCCACCTGCCGACCGTCGCCGCCCTGGGCCACCACCATCTCGCGCAGCTTGGCGAGGGCGCTGCCGTCGGCGATGGTTGCGCGGAGCGCGGCTTCGCCGGCCTCGAAGCTGTCTGCCCTGCCCCCCAGCGACAGCATCTGGCCGCCCACGGCCAGGGCGACCGTGAGCAGGTCTTGGGGGCCACGGCCCTGGAGGGTTTCGATGGCCTCGCGCACCTCTAGGGCATTGCCGATAGCGTGGCCGAGGGGTTGGTCCATGCTCGATACGACTGCTGACACCCGTCGCCCCAGGCCCTGACCGATGTCCACCATGGCCCGCGCCAGAGTCAGAGCCTCCTGCTCGCTCTTCATGAACGCACCGCGTCCGACCTTTACGTCCAGCACAATGGCATCCGCACCGGCCGCGATCTTTTTGCTCATGATGGAGCTGGCGATGAGCGGCACGCTCTCCACCGTCGCCGTCACGTCGCGCAGCGCGTAGAGCTTGCCGTCGGCGGGGGCCAGGTCGGCGGACTGCCCGGCGATGACCAGCCCAATGGCGCGGAGCTGCTGGATGAACTGCTCTGTGGTCAGGTTGATGGAGAGGCCGTCGAAGGACTCTAGCTTGTCGAGTGTCCCGCCGCTGAAGCCTAAGCCACGTCCCGACATCTTGCCTACTGGCAGCCCTGTCGCGGCCACCATGGGTGCGACGACCAGCGTGATCTTGTCGCCGACACCGCCCGTAGAGTGCTTGTCGACTACGGGCCGCGCGACGCCTTCCAGGTCCAGCATGTCACCGGACCGGGCCATTGCCATCGTCAGGTCGGCGGTTTCGCGGTCGTCCATGCCACGCAGGAGAACCGCCATAAGCCAGGCGGCGGCCTGGTAGTCGGGCACGTCACCACGGGTGAAACCGGCAACGAACCAGTCAATCTCGGCTGTCGTCAGCGCGTGACCGTCACGCTTGCGGGCAATGATGTCTACAGCTCGCATGTCCGATTCCCTCGGTAGCCTTCGTATAGCCATAATAAACTACACACCGCAAACCCCTCAAACCACCAAGAGCAGCATAGCACAGACCCTGACAGGGCGCAAAAGAAAGAGGCGGCAATAGCCTAGCCCGACGGAGTTCGCTTCACCGACTCCAACGAGGCAATGTAGTCCTGAAGCCGGCGGTGAACAAAGACATAGCCGCCGCCCACCTTCCGCAGCAACAAGCGATCGGCGGCGTCATCCAGAAACGGAACCAGTCCCCACGGCAGGCTACCGTCCTGGGACAATAGAAACCTCACTGCAACGTGCCTTAGAACCACCGTACCGCCAAAGGCCACGCCCAAGCCCAGCCCCAAGAGCAGCCCGAAGAACAACCCCATGCTCAGGTCGGCGCGTAGACCACCGACGGACTGCCGCACTAACCCCAAGCCCAGGCCCGCTCCCAGCGCGCAGACCACCCCAATGCCGACAGCGTGAAGTGCGGTGCGCCAGATGCCCTGGTTGGGATAGCTCCGCACGCCGATGCGGCGGCCGTTGAGTGCACCGCCCATCGCGCCGAACATGCCTAAAAGCGCCGCCCCGAACAGGGCGTCATCCACCGTGCTCCTGACTGCCCCGCCCATCCTGGCCGCCCGAAAGATTGGCATGATAATGGGCATCAGGACCCAGCCCAACGCCACCCCAATTGCCATCCCTATTAGCAGCCGTCCCCACGACCAGTTGACCGCGCGTTCAGCGATCTGGCTGGCCTTCGCGTCCACACCTCCGAACAGCCACCCGAAGAGCACCCCAGCGAGTACGCCAGTCAGCAGCCAAGAGCCGAGTCCCGGCGGCGTCGGCAGCAAGACGGTAAACAGCAGCCCGAAGAGCACTCCGATAACCACCCGCACAATCCACGTCGCCTTACGCCCGACGTCGCCCTCCACCGGCCAGTCAGGCTGCAAGTTCTCTACGTAGAAGATGGTCTCCCCCCGCTGGTTCATCGTCCGCGCCAACCACTCCAGCGGGCCGAGGATCTGGCCCCGGCTGGGATGGCCTTCGCCGCGCTCCATCATACGCGCCACGTACCCCGCGAAGAAACGACGGGAGCCGCCGTCCACCGCCGCTGACCGGCCAGACGCGCCTTTGGTCGCCGACGGTATGCGCCTCGCCCGTTCATCATGATAGGTCAGGATCAGGAGGCTGAGCATCAGCGGCGTGGCGGCCAGCTTTTGCAGCCCCTCATCTCGAGCGAACGCCTCCCGCAGTCCCGCCACGGCGTCGCCCAGGTCAGCCAGATAGCCATCCACCTGATCGGGTCTCAGCGGTTGGAGTTCCAGCGAAAGCACACGCCTCAGCCGGCGGTCCAGACTAAGCACGGCCGCCTCGTACTCTGCCGTGCGGGTGCAGATCACCAGCGGCAACCCGCCGCTGGTCTCATCAAAGGCCAGGATGGCGCTCAAGCACGCGACGCGCCGCTCGTCTCCCACCTCGTCCAGCCCGTCGAGGAGAGGCAGGATACGGCCCGTTGCCACCCACTTGTTTGCCAGCAGGTACGGCACGTCGTAGCGGCGGTTCATCTCGTCCGCCAGCCAGTCCGCGAACGGCTGAAGGCTGTGGGCCCACGATGATAGGGAAAAGACCAGGGGCAGCGGGTGGCCCTCGTCCCGCCTCGCGCGCACGATCAGCTCTCGCGCCAGTTCCAACAGCAGCGTCGTCTTGCCCGCCCCCGCCGCTCCCAGGATCAGCAGCCGACCCTGGGCCTGGTCGAAGACTGTCGTCATGGGCAGTCCGTCGGGTTGGGAAACCCGCCCTGTGTCACCCGCCGCCTCGATCACCGCGCCCCACGGCTTGAGCACAGCGTCGGGATGCGTCGTCAGCCCCAGCGTCTGCCGCACCTCCTGGTGCAGCGAGTGGCCCAGCAGCCCGCTGACCCAGGCGTTCCATACCTTCTGGAGCAGGTTTAGCTCGTCCTGACGCTGGCGCGACACCTTGCGGCGAAGGTCTGGGGCGGGCAACATGGCGTGTCCTCCTCGGGACGAAGCGAGACTATCGATTATAGGCCAGCTCCTCATGCCGTCAAGGCAGCAGGCTACCTCCGTGGCGGTTTTTGGCGGTCGGCTAGCTGGTTGTGGCGGTGGGGCAGGGCTGTAATAGGGGCAGCAACGACCAGATTCACGGGAGGAACGATGAGCCTCTATACCCTCAAACCCCGCTTCCAGACTGCCCTGGGCGGCATCGAGATCGCGCTGGTCGAGCGCGGCGTCAAAGCCGACTGGCTGACAGCGAGCGCGGTGGCCGCCGCCGCCGCTGCCACGCTGCACGGCCTGGGCTGGAACGCTCAGTGGCCCGCGCTGTGGCTCGTGCCGCCGCTGGCCCTGGCGCGCCTGACCTTGAATGCCCTGGACGGCCAGGTTGCGCGCCGCTCCGGCACGGCGCGGCCGTGGGGCACGGTTCTGAATGAGTTGGGTGACCGCCTGGGCGACCTGCTGTTCCTGGCCCCGCTGGCGCTGGTCGGGCCAGTCGATGCCCGCCTGGGCCTCGTGGCCCTGTGCACCATGCTGCTGACGTCACTGGTCGGGGTATTGGCAGCTGCCCTGGGCGCGCCGCGCCTGACGTCGGGCGTCTTCGCTAAGGCCGACCGCATGGTGGCGCTGGCCGTTCTGTACGCGCTGGCGCTGGCATTGGTCGCCAGCTGGCCCCTCACGCTCTTGTTCTGGCTCATTCTCGTTGGCTCAATGATCACCCTGGCCCAGCGCGTCGCGCGGCTGCGCGTCGTGACGGGCGAGTCTCAGGGGAGGGGAGGCTGACATGAACGCGCAAGCGGTTCTGACCCCACTGATTGAGACGCTGGTCGCCCTGTTCGCAGCCAGCCTGGCGGGGCTGGTGGTGATGGTGCGCGGCAACCTCGACGCTCTGGGCCATCACGTATGGTTCCGGCGTTGGTTGACCTGGGGCGGCATCGTGACCGTGTGCGTCGGCGCACTGTGGCTGGGCGGCATCGTCGCCGTGGCTCTGGCCGCGCTCATCGCCTGGCAGGGAGCGCGGGAAGCCGCGATGCTACTAAGCCTCGACAGCCGCCCCCGCCGCCTGCTGTTGGTAGCCGCGCCCGCCGTCGTGGCCGTAACCGCCTGGCGGGTCAACGCGCTGCCGTGGCTCCCCCTGCTATTTGCAGCGGTGGCGTTGCTAACGGCGGCCGTGTTCCGCCGTCCTTCGTTCAGCCTGACGGTCGTTGGGCGCACCGTCGCCGCGTATACGTGGGTGGTGTGGCCTATCGCGACGGCGGTCGCGTTGGGAATGCAGCCGAATGGCGTGGCGTGGCTGGTCGCCCTGTGCGTCATGGTCGGACTTGCCGACGTGGCGGCGTGCGTGGTTGGCGGCCGTATCGGCGGCCCCAAACTGGCCGCCACCATCAGCCCGGCCAAGACGTGGAGCGGGTTGGCGGGTAGTGTGGCGGGTGCGTATCTGGCCTGGGCGCTTCTCACGCCACTCCGCCCGACTGTACCGACTGTCGCCGTGCTGACCTTGCCCCTGCTTGTCGCGCTGCTGGGCACGACGGGGGACCTGCTGGAGTCGTGGGTCAAACGGCGGGCGGGGGTGAAGGATGCGGGTGCGTGGCTGCCGGGCTTCGGCGGGCTGCTCGACCGTATCGACAGCGCGCTGGTGGTTGTGCCGGCGGTGTACTGGCTGTTACGGCTATGGGGCGTCTAGCCGATGGAGAGATTTGACTGGGTGGGGAGCGGGCCTAGAATTGGGCGCATCTTACGCCAGGAGACCCGTATGCCCCGCATCGCCAGCCGCATGGACAACGTACCGCCCTACGTCTTCGCGCGTGTCAACAAGAAGATCGCCGAGCGCGAGGCCGCGACGGGTGAGAAGGTGATCAATCTCGGCATCGGCAGCCCTGACCTGCCTACGCCCCAGTGGATCGTCGATATCCTGACCGAGGCGTCCCAGAATCCACTGAACCATCGCTACCCCAATTACGCGGGCATGCCCGCCTTCCGCGAGGGGGTGGCTCATTACTATCAGCAACGCTTCGGGGTAGCCATTGACCCCAAGACCGAGGTCGTTCCCCTTATCGGCTCTAAGGAGGGCCTGGCCCACGCGACCCAGGCCTGGGCGGGGCAGGGGGACGTGGTGCTCGTGCCCGACCCTGGCTACCCGACGTACACCTTTGCCGCTCATCTCGTAGACGCCGAACCGTACTTCGTGCCCCTGGATGCCGACAACAACTGGCTGCCCCGGCTGGACGACATCCCGGTCGACGTGTTGAAGCGCGCGACGCTCATCTGGGCCAACTACCCCAACAATCCCGTTGGCGCAATCGCATCCCTGGACGAGCTGGCCGCGCTGGTCGACTGGTGTCGCCAACACGACCTGTGGCTGGCCTTCGATAACCCGTACTGCGATCTGACCTACGACGGCTTCATCGCGCCTAGCATCCTGGAGATTCCTGGCGCGAAAGACGTGGCCGTGGAGTTCAACTCGTTGAGCAAGACCTACAACATGGCGGGCTGGCGCG